>NZ_JBFUIJ010000045.1:0-55003 GCF_056401935.1 Mucilaginibacter sp. P4_D1 | reverse complement strand
GGATTGCGGGATTAGCTCCTCCAGGGTTGGCGGAATAGCTAATATTTGCTGCTGATCATAGTGTTTGAAAACAGGTTGTCTGATTGCCATATCTCATATATCTATACTTTAAATATATGAAAATCAGATTGTTAAAACAAATAAAACCATAGATAACTAATTGATTTTATAGCAATAAACCATTAATAATAAAAAAGAGGCTGATCATGATTTATGATACAGCCTCTTTCTTTAACAGATAAATTATTTTTGAAACTGGCTGTTTAGTAAAGCCTCCCAGTCTTTTGCCTGGGTTTCCAGTTGTTTCAGCTTTAATTCATTATCAATAAATTGCTGGTAAAACGGTATGCTGCAAACCTGCCTGTTTGCCTGGTCGGCAATTTGCAAAATGATTGATTTTACCGCAGTGCCATTCATGCTTTTTAAAATATAACAGCGGGTAGCGTTATTCAGGTCGTTTACGGTCACGGTTTCCTGCGATCCAAAGAGCAAAGCTTTACCCGATTGTGCCCAGCCAATGATCTTATTACCGATAAACTCCGACCGGCTTAAACTGAGGTGATGTTCATTTGCAATTGCCTGCAGGCGCTGGTTTAGCGCGGCAAATCTTTTTTGTTTTGATCGGCGGGTGATAATCACTACCGGGATAATAAATACAGCTAATAGGGTGCCCGCAACCAGGGCATTTTCCGTTATATGGTTCATGCTTGATAATTAAAATTGAATAAATAAGCGTTATATTAAACGCAAGGAGTTATAAAAAAATTAAATCAGCATGGGTTTACCAGAAACCATGAAAGGGGAAAAGGATGAGCCGGTAAAACCGGGACGGTGGCACATTTGAAGCCTTGCTAATATTGAGCCTTGCAAGCGTGTAAGGTGCGCCCAGTTCAACAGCGGTAAAGAAAGCTGCCGGATGTGCCGTAACCTGTAAGGCAGGCGCGTTAACCTCGGTATTCGTCTCGGCAATTAATTGGTCATGGCGGGTGTTTTGTTTGACACTCGCTTTATTGCTGCCCTGTTTGCCGGTATAAGCGTGTACCTGTCCAGGCCCGCTCATATGCAAAGCGAAGAACAAAGTAACCACCAATAAAGATTTCATTAACCTGGACAGCATTGGGCAAAGATAATGTTTTTTGGCAGGATGGTGGCGAAGCGCCGTTATCAGCTTAAAATCCAATTGAAAATCGGTCGTCAATAAATAAAATGCATCTTGTCAAATCAAAAAAATACATAAGTTTAGCCAATGAAATTTAGCGAAGCGGTTGTAAACAATAAAGATCACAACATTGAATGGATAAATAATTTGCGGCTAATCAGCATGTTTGCCGTCATCGTGTTACATACTGCATCGCCCTTGCTTTTTGGCTATAAAAGTGTGCCTTTAAATGATTGGCTCACGGGCGATGTTTACAACGCACTGGTACGTTTTGCGGTGCCGGTTTTTGTAATGATAACCGGGGCTTTATTACTGCATCGCGAGTATGAGTTGGGCGATTTTTTAAAAAAACGGATTGGCCGGTTAATCCTCCCATTTATTTTCTGGAGCCTGGTTTACGTTGCCTACCGCCTGTATAACGAGGAGTTTGCATTTACCGGTCATTTGTGGCCCGATGTAAAATTTGTTTTAAATCAACTAAAATCAGGAGCTTATTATCATTTATGGTATGTGTACCTGTTAATAGGGCTGTACCTGTTTATTCCTGTTTTAAGTAAGTTTGTACAGCATGCCACCGAAAAGGAAATATTGTATTTTCTGGTGATTTGGTTTTTGGCGGTGTTGCTGGCCACGCCATATTTAAGCATTTTTAATACCGCTGTTGATCTTCACAATTTCACAGGCTATATTGGCTACCTGGTATTAGGGCATTACCTCACTTATAAGCGGTTCAACTTACGGGCATTGCCATATATTGCTGCCCTTGTGTTCGTCGCCCTGGTGGCTTTAATAAGCTGGGGGACTTACTATCTACAGGTAAAAGATCATGAGCTTAAAACATTCTTTTATGAACCGGTTGGGCCTTTTGTTGTTGTGTTGGCCACATGCGCTTTTTTGATAGCTAAATACACCAAAGTGAAGCTTAATACAACCGTGAAGCGTGTTTGTAATAATGCCGGTAAATATACCTTTGGCATTTACTTAAGCCACGCTTTGGTGCTAAATATATTTGATTTAAACGATATTAACTTTACCATTTTTAACCCGGTAGTAAGTATTCCGTTAATAGCTTTTGTTTGCTTTTTACTGTCGTGGCTGTTGGTATATGGCATGAGCAAGGTGCCGGTAATTAAACATTTGGTTGGATAGCAACCCATACAATAATTAATAAGCCGCAAACAATATCTGCGAAAATTCATTATCAAAACAAAATATAAAACCGGCCAATGGATTCCGTTACCCATATTACTTTAGGCGCCTGCATTGGCGAACTTGTATTGGGTAAAAAATTGGGCAAACAGGCATTGCTATGGGGAGCGATAGCCCAAAGCCTGCCTGATATTGATGCCGCCGGGGCTTTATTTCTTCCGCCGGAACAGGCGTTATTGGCTCATCGTGGTGTAACCCATTCCTTAGTCTTCGGGGTAGTTGTCGGCTTGGCCTTAGCCTTTTTGGCCCGGCGTATACATCATAAGGTTTACCTGCCGTTTATTATGCTTGCACTGTTTTTTTGTACGCAATTGATGCTGCACGATTTGTTGGATACCTGTAATGCCTACGGCACCGGCCTGCTGGAACCTTTTAGCCATCAACGGTTTTCGGTTAACCTGCTTTACGTAGCCGATCCTTTATTTACTATAGGTTTGCTTGTAGCTTTCGTAGTTTTGGTTTTTAAGAATATCAGTTATCATGGCCGGGCGAAATGGGCTTTTGCGGCTATTATGCTCTCCGGGTTATACTTGTGCTTTGCCTGTTTCAGCAAATTGTATATAAGCCGCAAGGTGCAGGCTTCACTCGAAATAAGCCAGGTTCAACCAGCCTATTTAATTACGCCAGCGCCCTTTTCCAGCATGTTTTGGTACATTGTTGCGCCGGTAAACAATGGTTATAACACAGCCTATAGTTCGGTATTTGATGATAATGACAATTCATTAGCTTATCAGTTTCATGCCCAAAATGATTCGTTATTAAATGGCGTTCAAAACAAAACCGTAGTAAATAGCCTGGTTAGGTTTTCCGACAAATACTACACCATAACCAAAGCGGGAAATGACATCAATATCAACGTGTTGCGGTTTGGGCAGGTACAGGGCTGGGCAGTTACCGATGCGCCGTTTGCGTTTAGTTATCCGCTGGTTGCCGGTAAAAACCAGGCCATGCTGCTGCAAAAAGGCCGCCTGAGCGGCTGGGACGGTTATACGCTTAAAATTTATGTAAAGCGTATACTGGGCAAATCAGTTATCGAAAATAAACCTAATCACAAAATTTAATAATGAACTGGTATTTACCCGCAATTGGCATTTATCTTCTCCTGGTTGTTTTTGTTTGTCTGCGCATTTTGTATGATATAAGGTCGGCAACTAAAACTTTCGCGTATTTGCTTGTTACCATTCTTATGCCGGTAATCGGTATGGTTATTTATTTTGCCGTAGGTGCCAATTACCGCAAAAATAAACTCTACTCCAAAAAGATAGTAAGCGACAGCAAGCTATTGGCCGAGATTCGTGAACAGGTAATAAAGGAATCGGAAAGAAGCTGGAATAGTGGGGAAGAAGAATTAAAAGGCCATAAAAAATTGGCCCGCATGCTGCTGAATGACAACAGCCCGCTAACCTGTAATAACGATGTTAAACTTTACATTAATGGCGAAGAGAAATTTCCTGATGTAATAACTGCCTTAAAAAATGCCAGGCACCACATCCACATGGAATACTATATTTATGAGGATGATAACATTGGCAACCAGATAAAAGATATCCTGATCCAAAAGGCTTCCGAGGGGGTTAAAGTGCGTTTTATTTATGATGATTTTGGCAGCCGCTCCATACGACACACCCTGGTGCCCGAGTTAATAGCCGGAGGGGTGGAGGCTTACCCTTTTTATAAGATCCTGTTTATAGCGCTATCCAACCGCACTAATTACCGCGACCATCGCAAAATCATCGTGATTGATGGCTGCACAGGCTTTGTAGGGGGGATTAATGTAAGCGATAGGTACATTAACAACGGAGGCAAAAAGAAACTATATTGGCGGGACACGCATGTGCGCATCAATGGTCCCGGCGTATATTACCTGCAATATCTTTTTATCTGCGACTGGAATTTTAGTTCGGGCAAAAAACTGGCTTTGGAGAAGAATTTCTTCTGCTCGACCAAAAGCGATAAAGGGCAAGCCGTAGTACAGATTGCCGCCAGCGGGCCCGATTCGGACATACCTACTATCATGTTCTCGCTCATCCAGGCCATTGGTATGGCCGAAGAGGAGTTGCTGATAACCTCGCCATATTTTATCCCCGGCGAAAGTATCCTGGATGCACTTAATGTAGCCGCGCGTAGCGGCGTTAAGGTGAAACTCCTGGTTCCGGGCAAGTCCGACTCGGCATTGGTAAACGCCGCTGCCCGGTCGTACTATGGCGAAATTTTAGAGGCCGGTGTCGAAATTTACCTGTATCGCAAAGGATTTGTACACGCCAAAACGATAGTAGCCGATGGGCAACTGGCCATTGTTGGCACCGCCAATATGGATCACCGAAGTTTTGAACTTAATTTTGAAGTGAACAGCATGATATATGACGATACAATAGCCGGCCAGTTAAGCGATGCTTTTTACGCGGATATTAAAGATGCCGTTAAAATCAATCCAAAAACCTGGGCCAAACGCACCCTGTTTAAACAACTGCCCGAAAAACTCATCAGACTTTTATCGCCGCTGTTGTAATTGGGAATCATCTATCCGAAAAAAAACTATTACGCTGATTTTAAGTTTTCAAGTGTGGTAAGCCAATTGTTAAAATGGCGACAAGCGGCCCTTAGTTTATCTAAACTTATTGCTTCTGCAATCAAAATTCCGTCTGCAACTTTTTCATAGGACGGTATAACAGATAGTATTCTCTTGGACGGCGAGGTTAGCGGACTATCGTTAATATGTTCGGGAGTTTCAAATTTGTTTCTGATATTTTGCAATGCTCCAACCGGGAAATTATAATCTAACGATAAAAATTCTTCAAGAACAGCGCAATCTGAAAATAGCAAGGCTTCAAATTCATGAAGTTGAAAATGAGGTATAAACCTATAAACAGATAAATCCGTGTTTTCAATATCTAATTTAAACGCCTGCTCAATAGCTATAGCTTTTGCATAGGGTTCCATAGCTTTGCTTTCTTCATACCCCGGATACTTATTTCCCATGCCATAAATGTCTAAAAGTGTTGTTACGTAAGCACCGGAATCTTCTTTTAACCATTGAATAACATTCGCCTTAAGTTTACCGTAACTTGATCCGGTTTTTATATTGCGGGCGGTTACCAGTATGTTTTTAAGAATAAAGTGGGGATAAAGGACTTTGGAGATAAAGTTTTCTTCTGTAGAACCCTCGCATATTATATTTATTCGAATCACGGTTTACCTCCCAATACATTTTGCTCCCATAGTTCGCCTATTGAATAAAGTTTAAGCCAGGAACCTAAGCTTCCCTCATCCAAACGGGTAAATGTTGAACTGCCATCTTTATTTTCAACCACCAGGATGTTTTTGGGCTCAAACTCGTTCACAAGATTAACCGACTGGGTTGAAATAATAATCTGCGCTTTTTTAGATGCTTTCCTGATTAATGATCCCAATAAGGTTATTGCCGATGGATGCAGACCTAATTCTGGCTCATCTAATAATATTAACGGTGGAAGCTCAGGTTGCAATAATAATGTCGCCAGGCAAATAAAACGTAACGAACCATCAGATAAATCGTTGGCGTTGAATATCACGTCAGAATTTTTATCCTGCCACTCCAACATAATCGTTGATTTGTTGAAAGGGTTAGGTCTTAGTACAAAGTCTTTAAAATACGGCACAACTAATTCCACCGTTTTTACAATCCGGTTATAGTGTTTTTCATTAACCAATTTCATGTGATAAAAAAATGCAGCTAAATTTGAGGCATCGCCCCGCAGATAATCTACATCAGTTATGTCGCCCGTTTTTTTTACAGCGGCACTTGAACTGGTATCATGAAAATGATAAAGTCGCCAGCTTTTTAATACATCAAAAACATATGTCTGAACGCTTTTGATAACCTTTCTGTTTATCGTTTCTTCAAGTTTAGATTCCCTACCTCCATTATTTATATTTTCTTTGAAAACAGTATCTACCGAAGTGTCGAAATAGCAATATTCGTTTTCAAATAAGAATGAATCATTCGCGGTGGGCAATAAACTAAATTCGTAATAATTAGGGGCGAAATTTAACGATACGTGTAATTTTTTTGTGGTTTTACTGCCGTAATATAATAGCTTATTTGCGCCGCCATTGACACCAGTATAAATTTGAAGATGGCTTTCAATAACCTCCCTTAAAAATTTAAACAACCCTATAAAATTAGATTTACCTGCACCATTAGGGCCAATTAAAACATTAAGGTCATCTATTTCTATATCAAGTTTTTTTATCGATTTAAACCCCTCGATAAGTATGTTATTCAGTTTATGCGCCATAGCAAAACTTCGATTTATTATACTCCCACATAATTGTTTATACTACCCTAATAAAATACTGCGATCAAAAATCGAAAGTAAGTTAATTAATTTAGTTCTTAAACGATTTCTTAAGTTAAGAGTTTTATATCACTTTTTATTGCGTAGTCACCCTTAAACTCAACGTATCTGTTTGCATAGCCGTAAAAATGCCCAGGCCGTTGGTGACATTGGTGGGCTCGTTAAGCAAAGCCTGCGAATCGCGGGTGATATTGGTTGTCAGTATGTTGATGTATTCCTGGTTAACCCGCATTAATATCACTTTATAATGGCCGTAATAGTTAAATGAYGATTGTACCAGGTTGTAATAAGATGCCCGCTCCGCGTTAATCTGGAAGCTGGGCTTATTATTGCTGCGGATGTAAGATATATAATAGGGATCGTTGTCAAGATTTTTGAACACCAGCAGGTGGTACAGCGAATCTGGGTTACTCCATTTAATGCTCGCCCTCGCCACATCAGCATATAAGGGGTTGATGGTGCTGGGGACATGAAATACGCTATCCGACAGGGTAAAATCTGCAGGTTTGCCCGGCATAATAGTAGTCGCACTGATCTCTACACCGGCATAGGTAAACTGCATGGTATACGTTTTACCGGTAGCGATAAACGATTGATCGGCATAGGTATACGTGCCGCTTGCGCTTTCGGTTAGTTTAACACTTTTACTGCCATCAGATACGCTGATACTTAACCCCGTAAGTGCCGCTCCGTAAGTTGTAGTATCGGTAAGGGCCTTTTGCTGGTAAACTTTGATACTTAATACCTGGCCGGGAATAAGGTATGATTCTACCACCGGTTTATTGGTAGCCAATATATCCGATTGATTTTTTTTACACGATGCCAGCAGTAGCAAACTGCTCATTAAACTCAATGCGATATAGCGTGTATATGTTTTTATTTCCATCTTAAGCTGAGTGTTAGGTTGGGGGTAAAGCCCAGGTAATTTACATTGGTGGTTATCACCTGGTTATTTTGCACCTGGTACTCTTTATACCAGGTATTAGTATGGTTGTAAACGTTGAAGAATGACAGGCCTATCGAACCTACTTTATGCCCGTCAATCTTCAGCAGGTCATACGATACCGACATATCCAAACGGTGATATGCGGGCAGGCGTTCGCCGTTTTTATCGCTGATGTTCAGGTAAGTTTTACTGTTACCGTCGGCTGTTTGAATGGTATAAGTTGATAGGGGGGCAGTATAGGGCCTGCCGGTACTGAACAGGAATGTTGCTGCAAAGTTAAACCTGTTGTAATGGTACATATTGATGGATTTAAACTCATGCCTTACATCCTGGTTAGCATCGTAATAATAATCGCCGAAGGCGGCAAATTTATTCTGGGCTTTGGCAAGCGTATAGCTTACCCAGCCGGTGTAGTTTCCCAGTTTTTTTTGTATCAGTAATTCAACACCGGCATCGCGACCGGTACCTGTGTAAAAATCTTCGGTAACAGTTTGTGTTTGCGGCGCGGCCATCCTGAAACCGCCACCCCCCGTTTGGGTTTGCTTCACGGTGTATTGCGTAAGCCCGGTTAGGGTTTTGTAATAGCTTTCCACACTGATCAAAAATTCATCATTCTCATAGCTAAGGCCGCCTATATAATGCCGGGCCATGCCAACCGGGATATTGCCGCCATTGGATAATACCCAAAAGTTACGGTCGCCGGCAAGGATGTCTTGCCGTATCACCTGGTTCTCAAACTGGTAAAACTGCCCGGTAGCACCCTTTACCGTAAAATGTTCGTTCAAATTATAACTGGCCGATACCCGGGGTTCAAAATAAGGCTTGCCCGTTGGGCCATAATAGCTGGTCCGCAAGCCCGGCTGGATGTGGAAGTTGTTATTCGGGTCGATAGAAAGCTCGGCATAAACACCTTCCAGCATGGCGTTGTTATGCTGGTTAATCAGTTTGCCGGTATCGTTTTGTGTGTATTCGTAATCAATTTTTTTGTAGTTAACAAAACCACCAAAAAGCAACTTGTAGGTTTCGCCAGCTTGCCATTCCCATTCAGATTTATAGCCAACATCTTTCAGGTGATTGGTTTCTACCGTGCTGTTGCTAAAGGTGTGGGCAATACCATTGCTATCCAGCAATGAGCCGCCCGAACTGGCGCGTTCCCGGTTGTTGAAATAGGAGGAGTAGGTGATGTAATTGTTGGAGTACAGTTTTTTACCCCACTGCCTGAACCATTTTACACTGCTGCCCAGGTTGCCGTATTTGGTGTAATCGGTAATGCCAATTCCGCTGCCCGATCCTGACAGGCCCGGAGGCAAGCCAAGGGTACGGCTGTTATCGGTTTTATCGGTTCCGGAGTAATAGCTTACCGAAAGTTTATCCTTATCGCTGATGGTATAGGTGTATTTGGCGTTGGCATCGTAAAAATACGAGGCCGGAGTTACCTGGTTGGCAAAGCCGCCACCACCACGGCCGCCAAAACCGCCGCCACCGCCTCCCTGGAATGTGGTTGTCTGGTTAAACTGGTTAAATATCTTGTTATAAAAAGGCCCCTGGTATGATCGCCTGATGGAGAGCAACAGTGTTTCATTTTTGGAAAGCGGTGTCTCCAGGAAGCCGCTCGCGCTTAATAAGCTCAGGTCGACACCCATATTGGTTTCGTTTTTATTGCCTTCCTTGCCGTTAATTTCGGTAACGCTTGATAGCCTGCCGCCGTATTTGGAGGTAAAGCCACCTTTATAAAGCTGCACATCCTTAACTGCACTGGCGTTAAAGGCGCTAAAAAAGCCGTATAAGTGATCAACCTGGTAAACGGTAAAGCCATCCAGCAAAACCAGGTTTTGATCGGGTGTGCCGCCACGCACATAGGCCCCGGATGATGATTCGTTTGTGCCGCTTACGCCCGGCATTAGCTGGAAGGCACGCAGAATATCCTTATCGCCCATGGTTGGCAGTTTATCTAAATTTGCCGGCGAAAGCTGGAGCACGCCCACCTGCCTGCTATCAGTGTTCATAACTCCGCTTTTTTTGCCGGTAATATTAACTTCATTTAATGTGTTTAACGATGCGTACAGCCCACATATCAGCGTGTTGTTGATTTTATCGCTGCTAAGCCTGAAATAGTCTGTTTGGTAGCCCGAATAGGATACTTCTACCACACAGGTGTCTGATGGTACCCGTAAAAAAGTAAAATAACCATCAGAATTACTCATTGCGGTGAGGTCGGAGTTCCGGATCTTCACCGAAGCTGATGGAAGCGACTCGCCGGTTAGCTGATCGATCACCCGCCCGTTTATGCTGAACATAAAGTGCTTGGGGGCTATCTTTGGCGCTATGTCCTGGTCGTCATCATCGGTCTTTTTACGTTTTATTTTGGCATTTGCCGCCTGCAACGAAAGTTGGTTTAGTTTTTTCAGCCGGGCCAGGTCGTCGGTGTTTTTCAGAATGTAAATGGTGCCGGTAGATTCTATCCAGTACTTCAAATCGTGTTCCTGGCAAACTTGTTTGATGATGTTTTTTAAAGGCTCTTCAAAAAAATGCTCAACCACATCCATACCCTCCAGTTGGTTTTTATCATACACAATACGGATTTGGTAGGTGGTTGATATGGTATCAAGCATTTGGTCAAGCGTGCACAAAAAAAAGTGGTTGACGATAATGTCCTTCAGCTTTTTTTGTGTTTGCTGTGCCTGTGTGGCCGAATGGCCTAAAGCTACGATGGTAAATAACAATAAGGAAAATCTCTTCATTAGGGGTGTATTTTCTTTGCAACGAAATTGCACCCTATTTTCATCCACTTAAAATAAATGCGACATCAGGAGACCTTGTGTAGATAAATGGGGGGAATGTGTAGTGGGTTGGTGAGTGGTTGATTAAGTTAGATTGGGTTAGATTAAGTTGGAGTAAGGGAAAATTTATATTTTCTTACATGAATAAACTAATCAACCCAATCAACCACTCACCAACTCACACCTTCCCAATCATTTTATTAATCACCTCCCGGTAGCTGTCGCTTAGGGGCACTTCGGTATTGACGAGTTTTATGCGGGCTCTGCGAAGCTGGGATACGTGCTGCAGGTTTACCACGAATGATTTATGCACCCTGAAAAACTGCTCGGCAGGCAATTGCAGTTCCACAGCTTTAAGGCTGATGCGTGATAATACCGGTTTTTGCTGATTGGTGAAATGAACCTTCACATAGTCTTTTAGCCCTTCAATATATTCCACCTGGTCAAAGCTGATTTTGATGAGGTTATAATCGGCATGCAAAAAGAAATAGTTTTTTACTACAGGCTGGGGTACATAACTCCGGCGAAGTTCAAACAGGTCGATAGCTTTGTGACAGGCTTTTAAAAAACGGTCAAGCGGCACCGGTTTTACCAGGTAATCAATTACATCCAGTTCAAAACCTTCCAGTGCAAATTTTTCATAAGCCGTTACAAATATCACCATGGGGCGCTGGGTGAGGCTTTTAATAAGCTGTAAACCATTGATGCCGGGCATATAGATATCGCAAAATATCAGGTCGATCTGCTCCTTCTGCATGGCCAGGATGGCTTCACCGGCATTGCGGCAGCGTGCTGCTATTTGTATGCTATGCACATGTTTCAGGTTATCTTCCAGCAGGTCAAGGGCCAGCGGTTCGTCGTCAATAATCAGGCATCGCATCATTTAAGTTCAATTTGCAGCATTACAATATAAGTTTGTTCGTTTTTATTGATGTATAAGTTATGTTTACCGGGGTAAAGTAGTTCCAGCCGCCGTTTTACGTTGGCTAAACCGATGCCGCTGTCATTATCCTTTTGCTTTTCCGCTGCGTTATACACGTTTTGTACTGTAAACCGCAGTGTTTCTTCGTCGGCAAAAAGCGTGACTGCTATATCGGGCCTGGCAATATCGCCGGTACCATGCTTAAAGGCATTCTCCACAAAAGGGATCAGTAGCATGGGCTCGATAGTTTTATCAGGCGCTTTTATATCCGATTTAAAGTAAATTTTTACCAGGTCGCCAAAGCGCAGTTGTTGCAGGTCGATATAACTGCGCAGGTAATCTTCTTTTTTTTGCACCGTTACCATTTCGGCATCAGTAACATACAGCATGTAACGCAATAATTTTGATAATTGTATAAGCGTAGGCTCAACTGCCGCAGGATTTAACCTGGATAATGCCACAGCGCTGTTTATAACGTTAAATATAAAGTGCGGACTGATCTGCGAACGCAGAAAAGCCAGTTCGGACAGGAGCGAGGCATTGGTGATATCCTTCTTTTTATTCATCGCCCTAAACTGATCGGCAAGGTAATGGTAGGCAAAGCTGCCGGCAGTTATAGATAGTAACGGAAACAGTACAAAGAAAGGCCCGCGTGGTGCCCGGCCTTCCATATCTTTCACATTAGGCAGTGGGAAATGCGGCCTGGCATATAATAACACGATATTAAAAACTACAAATGATGCCAGTAAAGCCAAAAAATAAAACCAGATATTCTTTTTTAAAACCTTGGGAATGAGTACAAAGGCATTCAGGTAAAACTCGGCGGCAAGTACCAGGTTGAAGGTGATAATACGCCCGGGCGAAAAAAAGTGCTGGGGCATGCCCCGCATGTCCGGTCGGGAAATAATAGGGGTATAAATAATAAGCGCCCAAAATAGCAAGTGGATAAACACCTCGATAACAAGCGCCGGCTTTATGCGGTTAAACATGCGGGCTAAGGTAAACGCATTTATCCATCGTATTAAATACAATAGACGAGCGGCTGAAATGTGCCGACGAAAGGGGTTTTAGTTCTGAGTTCTGAGTTCTGAGTTCTGAGTTCTGAGTTCTGAGTTCTGAGTTCTGAGTTCTGAGTTCTGAGTTCTGAGTTCTGAGTTCTGAGTTCTGAGTTCTGAGTTCTGAGTTCTGAGTTGACATTATGTTAAATAGTTAAAACAATCATAAGTCAAGGAGCTTTCCATAATGACCAATGACCAATGACCAATGACCAATGACCAATGACCAATGACCAATGACCAATGACCAATGACCAATGACCAATGACCAATGACCAATGACCAATGACCAATGACCAACCGCCCCACTGCGTCATTATTACACAATAATAGTGGCGTAATTTCCACAAACTATTACGCAACTTAAAATTAAGTGCTGTTTTAAGGCTTTTAACCCACATTTAATAATTGGCATTGCAATTGAATATAACTTAATATCCTTCTCAAAGGATTGTTTTTCATAGGTAGATGTAAAGGCCGATAAAACTGCGAGAGTTTTTCGGCCTTATTTTATTTGCTGCCTGATGATTGTTGAATAACCGGAAGGCCAGCTTCACCGTTCTTTTGACTTAGTACTACAAAGTGCCTTGCGAAATAGATAATTAGGTCCGTTAAAAAATCAACAAAACAATTATCTTAGCCATTGAAAGTCGCGATCTTTACTCGTTGTTTTAAACCTTAAACCCACAAACCGCTATGCATATTTTTTTACGCGCCAAACACTGGCAATTGTTCCTTTTATCGTTTGGTATCCCTATGTTGCTGCAAATAGTAATGATGGGCAGTATTATTACGGGTTTGAGCCCTAACGCCGGTCCCGATTTTATATTTAGCTATTTTAAATTTTTTCCGTTGATTATGTTGCTGTTTATGGGCACAATGTTTGGCTGGTTTTGGTCGGTGGCCACAGGCTTACAAAGCATGGTTCCTGCGGATATAAAAATGAAAGTTACTTTATTTAAGGTTTTTCTGCTTATCCCKGTAATATATATAACAGTCCTTTGTATAACTCTTCCTACCTTATTTTTGTCTCCCCATTTTAATAACGTTCATAACCCGGCACCAATTTTATTGGCTTTTTCAGTTATTGTTCCGCTGCATTTATTTAGCATGTTCTGCATTTTTTACTGTATGTATTTTGCCGCAAAAACTATTAAAACAGTCGAGCTTCAGCGCGAGGTTACCTTTAGCGATTTTACCGGCGAGTTTTTCCTCATCTGGTTTTTCTGCATCGGTATCTGGATATTACAACCAAGAATAAACAGGTTGGTCAATCAACAAAAAGAGGAAGTTATTTAGTATCCAATATCGTTTAGGCTACAATTTCTTAGACCACTGGTTTTGCTATCCACTGTTAGCTGGTAAGCCGGTTGTTATTGCCAATGCTATCAATTGCGATATTATTCACCGTAAGTCGTTATTGCTGTTTATTGCTCAATTTTAAGCTTGATTGAGTTTTTCAGTACCGGGTAGTGTATTAAATTTTATGTTATGATATAGGTAAGGTTATCGTAAATGTGTTCATGTATCTATATTAAATCAGCCTGCAAATTCCACCCCCGCTTGCATCATTCCAATAAATATCTATACATTAGTACAACCAATTATAAACCATTTAATTCCTGTCTGCCATGATCAAAACGCACTTTCAGCAAGGCCTGTTTGGCTGTTTGTTTTTCGTTATTTTATTTTCTGTAGATGCCAAAGCGCAAAATAAGGATGGCTGGCGACAGCTTTTTAACGGTAAAGACCTTAACGGCTGGAAACAGGTGGGCAAGGGCAGTCGCTATGTAAAGGATGGCTTAACAGGCAGCCACGGCGGCATGGGGCTATTGTACTGGACGAAGGAGAAATTCAGCAATTGTACCATCCGCGTAGTTTATAAAATGCAAAAGTTTAACAGCAATGCCGGTGTATTCATCCGCATACCGCTGGAGCCACGCGAGGAATGGATGCCCGTATTTTATGGTTATGAAGTGCAGATAGATAACCATCCGGAAACCTCCAAAGAGGACGACTACCATATTAYCGGCACCCTGTACTCGCTTACCAAGCCATTGGCCAAACCCGGCAAGCCCGGCCCGCAGTGGAATACCATGGAAATTACACTGGATGGCCCGCGAACTATAGTTGTTGTTAACGGTCAAAAAGTAACCGACTATAAGGAGGGGGACCCGACACCGGCACGTAAATTTGATTTTGAGCCGTTCCGCGGCATCCGCCCCAATGAGGGCTACATAGGCTTGCAAAACCATGGCGATGACGATGTGGTTTTTTTTAAGGAAGTAGCTGTTAAACCATTGCATAAATAATGACTATGGAGCAATTGGATGAAGCAACAGGCAATAATGGCATAAGCCGTGCCGACTTTATAAAAAAGGCCGCTATAGCTACGGCCGGTTTTTACATTGTACCCCGTTTTGTGCTGGGTGGCAAGGGTTACACCGCGCCAAGCGATAAGCTGTATATTGCCGCGATAGGCTGCGGCGGGGAGGCCGAGAACGATATTAAGCACTTTGCCACCGCGCCTAAAAAAAATGCCGTTATAGCCTTTTTATGCGATGTTGACGACAGGCAGGCCGCACCACGCCGCAAAGAGTTCCCCAAAGCGCCTTATTATCATGACTGGCGCGAGTTGTTTGATAAGCAGCATAAAAACTTTGATGCTGTAACCGTGGCCATCCCCGATCATAACCACGCTTTGGTTGGGTTGAGCGCCATGCAGCTCAAAAAGCATTTATATCTGCAAAAGCCATTAACACACGATATTTACGAAGCCCGTATATTAACCCAGGCATCCGAAAAATACCAGGTGGTAACCCAAATGGGCGATCAGGGTGCATCCTGTGATGGTATGCGCACCATGCGCGAATGGTTTGAAGCCGGCCTGATAGGCGATATCGAGAAAGTATACTGCTGGACCGACAGGCCGGTTTGGCCGCAAGGCATTTCCTGGCCAAAAACAAGCCCGCCAATTCCTAAAGAACTCAAATGGGATTTGTGGCTGGGTACTGCAAAGCAAATCAACTATATTGATAACCTGGTGCCCTTTAACTGGCGCGGCTGGTGGGAGTTTGGCACCGGTGCGCTGGGCGATATGGGATGCCACATTATGGGGCCTCCTTTTAAACTGCTTGGCCTGGGTTATCCAACCGAAGTTTCGGGCAGTGCCAGCACCGTTTACAGCGGCATTTTTAAAGAAGGTATTTACCCCGAAAGCGGGCCGGTATCCAGTGCTATCAAGTTTAAATTTAAGCAGCAAAATGGTAAAAACCTCGATTTGCATTGGATGGACGGCGGCATAACGCCCGAGCGCCTTAACGAGCTTGACCCAGCCTTAAACATGAATGAAGCGTTGGGCGATTTCCCCGGCGAAAATGATTTTGAAGGCTGTACATTATTCATCGGCACCAAAGGAAAAGTTTCCTGCGGATGGGGAGGGAGCCATCCCCGACTGCTGCCGCTGTCGCTAAACAAGGATATAAACGTACCCGAAAAATACCCGCGCGTTGCCGGCGGTATGGATGGCCATTGGTGGCAGTGGGTTGATGCCAGTATAGCTGGTTACGGCAAAATGGAGGTGGATTCGCCATTTGTGGGGTATGCAGGGCCATTGACAGAAACAGTGCTGATGGGCAACCTGTTGCTGCGCACCTTTAACCTGCGCGAGAAAATAAAACGCAACGATCCGGTTTATGGCAACATGGAAGGCTACAAATTCAGCGGCAGGTACACCGGCTTGAATTGGGATGGCGAAAACATGCGCGTAACCAACTTTGAACCCGCCAACCAATACATCCGCCGTACTTACCGGCATGGTTGGGGCGAACTGAAATTGTAATTAACCCGGGAAATATAAAACCGGGCGAGTGATAAATGTCACCCGCCCGGTTAAAATGTTTTTTGTCAATTTATAAAGCTACTGTTGTACTGTTAGTCACCTTCCAGATAGCACTACCTGGTACAGGGAAGCTTACGCCGTTGGTATTGCCCCGGGTTGCGGCATCCTGTCCAAAATGGTATAGCGGATGCCCTTTATAAACAAGTTGTGTTTTTCCGAATACGTTAATAGTGGTAAACTGGGTTTTATCAAAAATTGAGGGGATGCTGGCTACCCCGGTAACCTCAAAAATGGGCCACGCGGCATTATTGCTAAAATCGGCTTTGGTAAAATTGTTTTTGCCGGATGCATCTTTGCTAAACATGTACAATGTAAGCCCCTTGTCATCAGTTATAAATTGCGATGCTCCCGTGCCTGCAATGCCTTGATCGGTGTACTGGGCTTTGTCCAGCCCGATAAGCTGGGCGTTGCCAAACATAATAGTATAGTCGGCTTTGGCTATGGCCCAAAGGTTGGCAACCTTATCACCATTGGTATCACCGGCTTTAAGGTCTTTGCTGTAATAATATAATGGCCATCCTTTATAGGTACTTTGTTTACTGCCGTCGGGCCTGTCAATCACACCAAAATCTGATGATGTCAGGCCGGCGCCAATGGTCAACCCTGCTTTGTAAAATACGGGCCAGGTAGTAGCGCAACCGTCAACACAGGCCGAAGCGCCGCTTACATCTTTAGAGAAAAAATAAAGCGAGAATCCGTTGTTATCTGTAAGTAATTTGCCGAAGGTGGCATTATCGGTCAGCACAACTCCGGTTAATTCCGGCGTTGGTATAATCCGGTTCGAACTTTTACTGCATGAGGAGCCCAACAGCACAATGCTTACAAACACAGCAATGATAGCATGAGGTAACTTGTAATTTTTCATAGGTTTTAATTTAAGATGTAGTTGATTTTATTAGTCATTACTCTAAAAAAGGGTAAATGGTTGCTTTTTAAGAAATGTAAAATTTAAGGTGCATGTAAATGCTCGACGTGAGGTTACGGCGTGTACAGGGTTTTGTAGAAGTGTATCGGTAAGGAAAAAATGTCATTTCGAACGAACATGGGAGGGGCTTGAACGCTGGCGTGAGGAGAAATCTTGTACGCCCTGCATTCCGGGCGGATAATTGTGATGCAGGGCGTACAAGATTTCTCACTCGTACCTCGTTTCGAAATGACAACTTTTTTTACATAAGGCTCGTGTATACGAAACAACTTGTTCGGGCAGACTCAGAGGAATATAATTAAGCCTCCCCAACCGGGGGAGATTCAGAATGGGCCACTTCTACCAGCCCCAATACCCATATTTTACCTGGGTATATTAAAAAAACACATTCGCAGCGTTTAATATGGAACAGATAAAAATAAATATCTATCTTTTCAACTAATATGAGCACGCGTATTTTAACAGCAACAGATATCAACCTTACATATACCCCTGTAATCAATTTCGCCCTTCAGCAAAACCATGTGCCGGTAATCCGGTCGCTGGTAATTAACAACACTACCGGGGCCGATTGGAATGCCCTGGAAGTTGAAATTACTGTTGAACCGACTTTTGCGCCTTCATGGAAAAGGATTTACGGGTATGTAAAACAAGGGGATGCCTTTGAAACAGGTGCTATACAGCTCAATCTATCAGCCCAATACCTGGCCGAATTAACCGAGAAGGTATCGGGTACCATAAATATCATTATCCGTAACGGCGATGAACTGCTATTGGCTGAAAATCGCCCGATAGAACTGCTTGCTTACGACCAATGGAACGGATTGAGCTTGCTGCCCGAGATGCTGGCGGCTTTTGTAACACCTAATCACCCGGAAATACCGAAGATCCTTCGCCGGGCATCTGCCATTTTACAAAGCTGGACGGATAACCCGTCATTTGATGATTACCAAAGCCGCAGCCCCGATAGGGTACGTAAGCAAATGGCCGCCATTTACGAGGCCATTGCCGAGCAGCAACTGATATATTGTACCGTACCTGCCAGCTTTGAAGAAAGCGGACAGCGCATCCGTTTGTGCGATGCCATATTTGCCAACAGGCTGGCCAATTGCCTCGACCTATCGTTGTTATACGCCGCCTGTATGGAGGCCGTGGGTATCCACCCGATTATTATCATAGTGAAAGGGCACGCCGTTGCCGGCGGCTGGCTGGTTGACGAATCATTTGCCGATGCAGTGAATGACGATCCATCGCTTATTACCAAACGTACGGCGGATGGCATAAGCGAGATAGCCATTGTAGAAGCTACCTGCATGAATGCCGGCAACAATACCTCATTTGATTCGGCTGCGGCATCGGCGGGGCAAAAGATGCTGAACGCCAGCGAATTTATATTGTTTATAGATATTAAGCGGGCCCGTTTTAGCGGGATACGACCGTTGCCCTTGCGGATACAAACCGCTGCAGGCTGGGAGATTATTGAAGAAAGCCGCCAGGAGCGGGCCAACGCCCTGCCCGACGAAATTTACGCCGGGCAAAAGCTAAAAAATGTAGATCATATCGAGATTTCCAAGCAACGCCTCTGGGAACGTAAATTACTTGACCTTACGTTGCGTAATAGCCTGCTCAATATCCGGATAACCAAAAGCGTAGTACAGTTTATGACCGTGAATGTAGGTAAACTGGAAGATGCCCTTGCCGATGGGCAGGAATTCCAGGTGTTGCCAAGGCCGGCCGATTGGGATAACTCGCTGCGCGATGCCGGTATGTACCAGGCGCTGCACCAATCGGACCCGATTGCCGAGCTGATACAGCACGAGCTGAGTCAAAAACGTATCCGTAGCTTTTTACCCGAGCCGGAGCTAACCAACGGCCTTACCGGTTTATTCCGGGCCTCGCGGTTATCCATCGAGGAGAATGGAGCTAACACCCTTTATATCGGCCTGGGCTTGTTAAGATGGTACGAAACGGATGCCAGCGAGCGGCCAAGGTATGCTCCTGTGTTGCTGGTCCCGGTCGAGATCATCCGTAAATCGGCTCAAAAAGGCTATGTAATTCGTAGCCGCGACGAGGAAACCATGGTGAACATTACCTTGCTGGAAATGATACGGCAGGATTTTGGAATCACCATTGGCGGCCTGGATACATTACCTAAAGACGAAAGCGGGGTAGACGTAAAGCTGATATTTAACATTGTACGCCAGGCCATTATGGCCAAATCAAGGTGGGATGTGGAGGAGCAGGCCGTACTCGGTACATTCTCGTTCAGTAAATTTATCCTCTGGAACGATATTCATAACAATGCCGAACATCTTTATCGCAATAAGGTGGTAGCCAGCCTGGTATCGGGCAAGCTGGAGTGGCAGGCACAGGAAAATGCCGATGTATCGCTGATACAGGATAGCCAGCTGCACCCGGCAAATATCGCGCTCCCCATCAGTACCGATTCGTCGCAGTTGCAGGCCATCGTGAGTTCGGGCCAGGATAAAAGCTTTGTGCTGCACGGGCCCCCGGGAACCGGTAAGTCGCAAACTATTACCAATATTATTGCCAATGCCTTATATGCAGGGAAGCGGGTGCTTTTTGTAGCGGCAAAAAAAGCCGCTCTTGAGGTGGTAGAAGATAGGCTGGAATCAATAGGCATAGGCGATTTTTGCCTCGAACTACATTCCAACAAATCAAAAAAAACAGCGGTGTTGGAGCAACTGAAAGCCGCTACCGAGGTAGCCCGCAAAGCCGCCCCCGAAAGTCACCGCGATGAGGCCGACCGCCTGTTTGCCCTGCGAAATGAGTTGAATACCTATGTTGAAGTGCTGCATAAAAAATACCCGTTCGGGTATTCGTTGTTTGATCTGTTTAGCAACTACAGCCGTTTTGAAAAAGGGGAGGATAGGGTATATTTTGCAGCAGGCGCGATAGCGCAGCTAAACCCTGCAAAGCTAACTGCCTGGCACGATGTGGCCGAAGAATTACAGGTAGCCGGTGCACTGATAGGCCAGCCGGCCAATCATGCCCTGCAATACATGCGTTTGCAACAATATAATAACCAGGTAAAGCAAGACGCCGGCCAATTGATTGAGCACCTGCTTGATCTTTTAAGCCAATACCAAAGCCAGCTTGTTGGTGTAAGCAGGTTGCTGAAAATAAACGGGTTGGTTAAAAGCAAGGACCAGCAGCAATCATTACATACCCTGGTAAGCTTATTGCTCGACTTACCCGATATCCCGGCATCATTGCTGCAGGCCGATTTTCTGGAGCAAACCTTTGCCCAGGTGGTAGGCGTTGCGGCCCACGGGCAACAGCGCGATAAACTACGTTCGGCCTTGCTTGGCCGGTACCAAAAGGAGGTTTTAAGTATACCAGCCCAAAGAATTTTATCTGAATGGAATATTGCCGACGGTAAATGGTTTTTACCACGGTGGTTGGGCCAGCGGGCAATTGTTAAAAATATGCGTGCGCTTTCGGCCACAGGGCAAATTGATAAATCGGCTATAGTTCAGGACTTGCAGCAGGTGATAGCCTTCCGTGCAGAACAGGATGTGATTGACAAATCCTCTTTTTTACCCGGCCTGCTCGGCTTTTTATGGAAAAATGGCGATCCCGACTGGGACGCGTTGATCCGTATCAGCGACGCCGTTATCAATATTAACCGCGCCGCAGGAACGCTTGTAGGTGCTACCCAGTTAAGGGAGTGGCGAGCGACATTATCGCGCGAGTTTACCGAAGGCAGCAGGGCGTTTATTATCCAAAACTCCGGCACGCTAAGCGGCTTACTAGCTACAGAACAGCAAGTGACAACTACCGAAGGGCAAATTCAACAACTGTTGGGTATAAACTTTGCCACGTTGCCCATTGTTACCGGCGATTACACTGCCGACCTGATTGATGAGGCCGTTAAGTGGGTGCAACACCTGGATGAATTGAAAGATTGGTACAACTGGACATTGACACGGGATAAAGCCCTGGCCGCGGGATTAGACCCCTTGCTTACCGCTTACGAAAAAAGTAATATGGCAAATGCCGACCTGGTGAGGCAGTTTCAGAAAGGATTTTACCGCTCGGCCGCCGAATATATATTAAGCCTGCACCCGGAGCTTGCCAGTTTTAACAGTGGCCTGTTTGGCGAAAAAATAAGAAAATTTCGCGAGGTGAGCAGCAAGTTTGAAATGCTTACCCGGCAGGAGTTATATGCAAGGCTGGCAGCAAACATCCCGTCGTTTACGCAGGAGGCTTCACAAAGTTCGGAAATTGGTATGTTGCAGCGGGTGATTAGGAATAACGGGAGGGCGATGTCTATCCGCAAAATATTTGATGGCATTCCAAACCTGCTGCACCGGCTGGCTCCTTGTATGCTGATGAGCCCGATATCGGTAGCCCAGTATTTTGATGCCGGCAACCCTAAGTTTGACCTGGTGATATTTGATGAAGCATCACAGTTGCCCACCTGCGAAGCAGTTGGCGCCATTGCTCGTGGCACTAACGTAATAGTAGTTGGCGACCCAAAACAAATGCCGCCGACCAGCTTTTTTGCCACCAATAACTTTGATGAGGACAATGTGGAGAAGGAAGACCTTGAAAGCATCCTGGACGACTGCCTTGCGCTATCCATGCCATCGCAACACCTGCTGTGGCATTACAGGAGCAAGCACGAAAGTTTAATTGCGTTTAGCAATGCCAAATATTATGATAACAAGCTGCTTACCTTCCCATCAACAGATGATATTACCAGCAAAGTAAGCTTTGTGCCTGTAGATGGGCATTACGATAAAGGGAAAAGCAGGCAAAATAAATACGAAGCCAAAGCGATTGTTGACGAGGTGATTAAGCGATTGTCTGATCCGTTGCTGGCCAAAAGGAGCATTGGTATTGTAACATTTAGCTCGGTGCAGCAACTGCTGATTGATGATATGCTAACAGAGGTCTTTGTACTTAGGCCCGACCTGGAAAAGATTGCCCTGGAAACCGGCGAACCCCTGTTTATCAAAAACCTGGAGAACGTTCAAGGGGATGAACGCGATGTTATCCTGTTTTCGATAGGCTATGGGCCGGACGAGAAAGGAAAAGTAAGCCTGAACTTTGGCCCGGTAAACCGCGATGGCGGCTGGAGGAGGCTGAATGTAGCCGTATCAAGGGCAAGGTACGAGATGAAAGTGTTTTCAACTTTAAGGTCAGATCAGATAGACCTTAACCGCACATCATCTGAAGGAGTTGCAGGGCTAAAAGCATTTTTAGCTTATGCCGAAAAAGGCAAAAGCGCTTTGCCGCCCCGCGCATCGGTAAAACAAAAAGAAGATGGCGGGTTTGAGCTGAGCATAGCCGAATCGGTTCGTAAACATGGTTATGAAGTACACAGCCAGATAGGGTGTTCTGATTTCAGGATCGACCTTGGCATTGTGGATAAGGAAAATCCATCGGCATATATCTTAGGTGTATTAACCGATGGTAAAAACTATCATGCGGCAACCACATCGCGCGATAGGGAGATAGTACAGGTTGATGTGTTAAAGTCGTTAGGATGGAATGTGCACAAGATTTGGTCGACAGAATGGTGGGAGAAGCCGGACAAGGTTATCAGCGGCATAATGGACGCGGTTACTAAGGCAGAAGAAAGTAAAAAGAAAGCAGCAGAACCGGCTGTAACGGAAAAAGCTAAACCGGTACCACCACGCCCCGAAGATTTAAACAACAAACCATCGTTCAACCAAACTTTTGCGGAAACGCAAGCCCGGCCGGCAGCCCCGGCTATTTTAAAAGTCGCCGAGGAATACGAGGTTAGCCACTTAGATACTGTTCATACCCTAACGGCCGATGATTTTATTATGCAGCATAACCGTGGCAAGCTCAAAGCGCAGGTATTTAATGTATTGCAAACCGAATCGCCCATAAGCAAGGATCTGCTCATCAGGCGCGTTCTGGCAGCGTGGGGAATTAGCCGGGTAACGGCGCGGTTTGTTAATCACCTGGATGGAGTATTTGAGCAGATGAACCTTACCCAAACCAAAACCGCAGGGGGCAATGTTTATTTCTGGAAAGCAGACCAGAGTCCTGAGAAATATAACATCTACCGCATAGCTAAAACCGATGCTGATAAACGGGATGCTGATGACCTGCCGCCCGAAGAGTTAGCAAATGCGATACGCGAAATTCTTCATAACCAGGTAAGCCTGGCCCGGGCCGATCTGGTAAGGGAAGGAGCGAAGCTGTTTGGTTTTGCCAGGATAGGAGCCAATGTGGAAAGCGCTATGCTAAGCGGTATTAATATTGCCGTGAACAAGGGTTTTGCCACGGTAAATGGCGAGCGTGTAGTTTATAATGGTTGATTTGTGTGCGTAAAATAGCAATGCGTATATAAATATTGCAAACTGCTAACTCAAAACTGCCAACTTTTTAACTACCTTTGTACCCTTAACTGCAAACTGCCCACCGGCAAATTGCGAACTCAAAAAAATGGGGTCGACCGGAATTGACAGGATGGAGATAAGTAGGTAAGCATGCAGCGCGTTGGGTGAATTAGCGCTTTAATCTGAACGCTCAAACTTACAAATGGCGAAAATAACTACGCCTTAGCTGCCTAATTTAGAATTAGCATAGCTTTTGTCCCGCCGGTTCTGCGTTTCATTGGATCGGCATCAGGGGCATCGACAAATGAAACTGGCCTGCTTGGGGTGTGATAAGCGGGCGAGATAAAGCACCTACGGAACACGGTACAGGTAAGCGACTGACCTTCCTGTTCCCGACAATTAAACAGAAGCTAAGCATGTAGAAAGCTTACCTTATACCATGTTTGGACGAGGGTTCGAATCCCTCCGGCTCCACAAAATTACTTACCGTAAGTTGAACGTATGTTTGGCTTACGGTTTTTTGTTATTGATTCTGCTCTTTTCTGGGTTTTAAAGTGGTGTCAAGTATTTCATCAAAAGATGCGTACCAACAATTATGTCCAAATTGATTGAAGGAGTATAATGCAATATCCTTATCTGTCGATAAAGATATTGGAACCATGTGGGGGTATACAACACCAAAGGCAAGTGTTTTAATCAAAAAATGCACATTATTTATAGCCAGTAATTTGTCTTGCTTATGCTCGGTTGGGACATATTCTATCTTATATACTGAAAAATTTGTATCTGATACATTTATGAAAGCTTTATAAACAACCGCGCCAGTCCAACTTCTTGTAAGGTATATAATATCATTCCAACCATAAATGTCCCATTTGTCTTCCATGCACTTAGCCTTGTAAGCAGCTCCCTCTATTTTCGAGCCATTATGTGGATACTCCAGATTTACATCCAGCATCTGGCTGCCATCCATTTTAAAACCAATTAATTCTTGTCCGATACTTTGTCTTTGTTTATTGAATAATTCTGCAACGAATTTATCCCTAGTAAAAGACAAGGTATTTTGTGTTAAGCTTCTGATATCGAGTATGTGTTTATTAAATGGGTTCTCATCACCTAACTCATACCATTTAAATTGATATTCTTGATTTTGGTATTGATGAGTTTCTGATTCTTTGATCGTTTTCCTTTTGAATAAGCCAAACATAGATTGTTATTAAGGTCAACGTAAATCTAACTATTAGAATTATCATAAATAGGTTGATTGATTAKATTTTTCCATGGCATCAATTACTTTAAGAAAATCTTTAAGTAAAAACAAAAAATCTTCGTTTTCGAGCAATGAAATAGGATTAGGTTCTAACCCCTTTCCTCCGGCTCCACCATACTGGATAAGTGTTGTAAATCAGCACTTATCCAGTATTTTTTTCCTCCAACTCTTTGTTAGTCAATATTATGCAATCCGCAACTTCGTTGTGTATTAAATTGCTTATAAGTTCTTATAATCAACACTGGCAGACGTTTAATAGCCTCTTACATTGCATGATTAGATTGATATTTTAAAGATAGTGTATTAACCTGAGTGGTCTTTTCATCATATCTTCTTAATATTGAGTATAACCTCCCGTGGACGTAAAGTGAGTAATGGCCATGCTGCCGGGATTTTCTCTGTAGTACTAATATTAAACGATTTAAAAATAGCATAAAGAACAAACGCCATTTCGGCCATCGCAAAATTATTGCCGACACACATTCTTGGACCTGCGCCGAACGGTAGGTAATTTCTGATGTTCTTATCAATTAATCCTTCCGGGGTTAAAAACCGTTCGGGATTAAATGTCAGCGGGCTCTCCCAATAACCTTCATACCGGTGCATCCCATAAATATAAGTTAAAATGCTGGTGCCGGCAGGGAACGAAAAGCCGCCAAACCGATCGTCTTTTATAGCTACCCGCTCGTTTATCCACACTGAAGGATACAGGCGCATACCTTCATTAATTATGGCATTTACGTAGCTATGGCGCGGGCTGTCCAACATATCTATTTCGCCTGTCGTGTCTATCAATTTTTCACAAACCTGCGGGTTTGAGGCAATAAGATATAATAGCCATGAAAGTGTGCTGCCAGTTGTTTCATGCCCTGCAAAAAGCAGGATAAGCAACTCGCTGATGAGTTGTTCTTCAGACATTCCTTGTCCGGTGTCTTCATACCGAGCATTTAGCAGCATTGCTAACAAGTCGTTATGTGCCGTTTCATCTGTCCGCCGCAGCGCGATAATACCTCTTAGCATATCCCTGATGCCATCCCATTGCTTAACCAGCTTTTTCTCGGCCCCTGTTACGGGGTATAAAAATCTCCTGAAAGGCTGAAGAACATCTTTGGCCATAAAGTCCTGCAGATCTATAAAGCCCCGGCACAATTCATCGGTCATCTTACGGGACATATCGATATTAAATAACGAATTGAGCAACACCGAAAAGGAGAGCTCACGCATTAACGGATATACATCG
This sequence comes from Mucilaginibacter sp. P4_D1, assembly GCF_056401935.1. Classification (NCBI taxonomy): domain Bacteria; kingdom Pseudomonadati; phylum Bacteroidota; class Sphingobacteriia; order Sphingobacteriales; family Sphingobacteriaceae; genus Mucilaginibacter; species Mucilaginibacter sp. P4_D1. Next base: position 28,918 of record NZ_JBFUIJ010000045.1, on the reverse strand, counting down.
ACCTGCGCCCCCTGCGGAAAATTGGCTATATAGGCATTCACGGTATTCATCACCGTTTCATACAGTTGGTTTATACTGTTATGGTGAAAGGCAGGCTGTATAAGCCGCCTTTGTCTTCGCCAGTCATCCCCGTTTACAAAAAGCAGGCTCGTGCCTAATTGCTTGTTAACTACATCTGTATCCAGCCTGGCTTTTTGATAATTGGTGTGATTTTCCCGAAGGACATAATTGACAAAACTGCTATCCCTGGTAACTATTACCCGCCCTTTTCCAGGCATAAATCCGGAGTAAGTACCCCCGAACTTTTTTATTTCCCCGGAGACATAGCTTAGCGGATCTTTTATTGCTTTGAATGATCCGGCTAAGCTTTGAAGCGTGTTATTGCCGGCAGGGAAATGATATTGATTGCTCATAGTGTTTTGCATTTATGCAACTGCAAACCTATAAGCGGGCCACGTTAAAAAAATTAACAAAAGCTAATTAATGCTGTTGTCCGTAAGCTATTCTTTTACGAATACGGCTAAGCGAAACCGGCGTAACCCCTAAATAGGTAGACAGGTATTTATCAGGCACCCGGTTAGCTATATCCGGTTTTTCGTGAATCAGTTTAAGGTATCTTTCTGTAGGCGACAGCAGCACAAAAGATTCTATTCTATCTGTTGCTTCCTTTAGCATATCTACCTGGAAGATAGATCTGTAGGCGCCTATCGAAGAGTTTCGGTCGGCCATTTCCTGCACCAGCTTATAATCCGTTTCCGTAAGCGTGGTATCTTCCAGGGCCTGGAAAATAAAACGGGAAGGCTTTTGCCACATGATGGTATCATACGAACCAACAAATTGGCTTTCCCAGCGTATTAATACTGTTATTTCGTCGCCATTGGGCTTTAATTGGTATGCCCTCATCAGGCCCTTTTTTATGTGGCCCATCTTTGTGGAGGCTGTTCCTTCGTGAATATAAATTTCTCCCGCCCGTATTTTTTTTGTTTTTGCTGTTTTAAAAAGCCTGTATATATCAATAATATTTACTCCCTTTAAAATAGAAATATAAAATTGAATATCTTCCTGGCTAAGCATAGCCAAAGATACGCTGACGCTGTTTAAATTGACATCAATAGAATAATTTTATTTAAAAGCGGTTGAATAATCTTCCCGTCACCTATAGGGGAATAGAACATGTGCTCAACCAACTGCCTTTTGGCCGAGCGATGTTTTTATTACACTTGTTTATCGGCCATCACCTGCTCATACATCTGGTCAAACGGCTTGTTCTTCAGCTCGATGGCTACGCCCGAGTTGCGTTGCTCGCAAAAGCGGAGCATTTCAAAGCAATCAATTAAAATGTTATCATCTACGCCTTTAAAAGTCATTTCCACAACTTTGCCCGATATCTTGTAATATTCCTCCAGCGCGCGCAGTCCTTCTCCGGTTATTTTAATGAGTTTGGCACGTTTATCGTCTGGCGATGTACGCTCGTCAATTTTCTTTTCGGTTATCAGTCGGTTAATAACCTCCATACCGGTGGTGGTTTCGGCAAACATGTAGTTGATCAGGTCACTTTTTCGTACCTCGCCTAAATGATTAAGGCCATTAAGATAGTAGAAGCTTTCGGCAGGGGGGAGCGCAATATGTTTTACCGCCGCACGAAAATAAAGGCTATAGGCACTCATGATGCGGCCGATGGTTTTTAACAGGAAAGCACCATTCATAATGCGTTCGCCTTTTTTACCCGGATGTTTGGGCTGCGGTCGTTGTTTTTGCAGGTAGTATCTGCAAAATGTTTCAACGGTCTGGTCCGCACTTACCTCCTCAAATTCCGACCAAGCTTTAATTAATTCGACTACGGGCTTCATGATGTTCCTATTTCGGCATAAAAATAAAAAAATATTTCTAAAAAGTTTTATTTATTCCTAAATGGTAATATATTTGAAAAGTTATTTCGGATTGGTAGTAGTTGAATTGAGGCATTAAGAAAGGTTTACATTTCTTTAATTTAGCGAAGAAATAAAAAGAGTTTAGTTTGGAGCTATTCAATTTTTTTCAAAATCCTGTAAATTCCGATAAATCCTTAAATCGTGTTAAAATGTTTTTGATTATCAATCGTCCAATAAAGTAGCGTTTATTTGTAATACACTTTTACAGCATCTAATATAACTTGCATATGCAACCCGATAAAACCAAACCAAATCAAAAACCACCCGGCGTATTCAGCCTGCTGAAGCCATACCTGGGTTGGGTTACATTGTTATTAGTTTTTTCTGTAGCGGCTACGGCAATTAACCTTTGGCTGCCTAAAATAATTGCCAATGGTATTGATGCATACACCCATCACCAGTTTGTGGTTAACGATGTGATTAAAAAGTTTTCACTGGCGGCAATACTGGTGTTTATTTTCAGCTCTATCCAGGGTGTGATACAAACGTACTCGTCAGAACTGGTAGCGAAGGACTTGCGCGAAAAGCTGGCAGATAAAATATCGCGCCAAAGCCATGCCTTTATCGAGCAGGCCAATCCATCAAAACTGTTAACTAACCTTACGGCCGATATTGATTCTATAAAGTTATTTGTATCGCAGGCGCTGGTATCAATAGTTACGTCGATTATAACCATTGTTGGCTGTAGCGTAATGCTGCTCACTATTAACTGGCGTTTGGCGCTGGCTGTTATTGTTATTATTCCTATTATAGGCGGTACGTTTGCATATGTTTTAAAAAATGTGCGGGCGTTGTTCATGAAAAGCCGCGGGGTGATAGATACGCTGAATAAGGTTATTAACGAAAGTATATTGGGCGCTGCATTAATCCGGGTTATTAACTCGCAACAACTGGAGTTTAACAAATTTTTGGCTGCCAATACCGAAGCCAAAAATTACGGGCTAAAAATCCTGACTTTTTTTGCCGGGTTAATACCTATTGTAACTTTTACCGCCAACATGGCCGGGTTAACCATTTTAGTAATGGGCGGGCATTTTGTAATAAACAGCACCATGAGCCTTGGTAGTTTCGCGGCGTTCAACAGTTATTTATCGCTATTGATATTCCCCATATTTGTGCTTGGTTTTATGAGCAACCTGATAGCACAGGCCAGTGCATCATATACCCGTATCAGCGTTGTTTTGGATGCACCGGATGTTGCCGAAGGGGGCGATTTAAAAGATGCACTTCGCGGCAATGTGGAGTTGAAGGATGTATCAGTCGTTTATGGACAAAAACTGGCGCTTAAGGAAATATCGTTAAAAGTTACCGCTGGGTCAAAAATTGCCATTATAGGGCCAACATCCGCAGGTAAAACCCAATTGCTTTACCTGCTAACCGGGCTTATCAATGCAACAAGCGGCGAGGTTTTATATGATGATAAAAGCATAGCGGCTTATGACAGTGAATCCTTTCACCGGCAGGTAGGCTTTGTTTTCCAGGACAGCATTATATTTAATATGAGCATCCGCGAAAACATAGCTTTCAGCGATACAGTTACCGATGAATCGTTGCAAAAGGCTATCGACACCGCGGAGTTGAAGGACTTCATCGGCAGTTTGCCCGAGCATTTGAATACCATTGTTTCCGAACGTGGTTCCAGTTTGTCGGGTGGGCAAAAACAACGTATCATGCTGGCCCGTGCATTGGCGGTTAACCCTAAAGTTTTGTTACTGGATGATTTTACCGCCCGGGTAGACGGCAACACCGAGAAAAAGATCCTTGCAAATATTCAGCAAAACTATCCGGGTTTAACGTTGATATCAGTTACCCAAAAAATAGCCTCTGTTGAACATTACGACCAGATAATTTTATTGACGGAAGGCGAAATTGTAGCCAGCGGTGTACATGACGACCTGATGAAAACCAGTACCGATTACGTACAGATATTTAACTCGCAACAAAGTACAAGTAATTACGAATCGGTTAAGTCCTGAGTATTAAGTTGAAAGTCTTGAGTCTTAAGTCGGAAGTAAAAAACTTCCTTGGAGTCACGACTTAAGACTTCGGACTTAAGACTCAGAACTTCTAAATAAGTATCACAAAAAATATTATCAACAAATGAATTACGATCTTAACCAGCTTGGTAAAACTGCGCCAAAAACATCAACCTGGGCAGGCCTGCGGAAGCTGATCCAACTGATATCGCACGAGCAGCGAACGCTCATTATAGCGTTAATAGCCATCCTGGTCAACTCCACGCTGAACCTGCTGGGCCCCTTCATTATCGGCCATACCATCGATAATTATGTGCTTCATAAAAATTTTGATGGCGTTATACACAACGCCATTTTATTACTTTGTATGTACACCGCGGCCTTGTTTACCAGCTATAAGCAAACTACGCTGATGGGGGGCGTGGGGCAGCGCATGCTGTTTACGTTGCGTAACGCGATATTTAACAAACTGCAGCAATTGCCGGTCGGTTTTTTTAATCAAAACAAGTCGGGAGACCTTATATCCCGCGTAAATAATGATACAGATAAACTGAACCAGTTTTTTTCGCAATCGCTGATGCAGTTTATCGGTAATATATCTACCATGGTAGGGGCGGGAATATTTTTGCTTGTCATCCACATTGAATTGGGTGCGGCAGCATTAGCACCCGTTTTAGTGATCCTGTTACTTACTGTTGTACTATCGCCATGGGTTAAAGCTAAAAACGCTGCCAACTTAAAAAGTACCGGCGGCTTAAGCGGCGAGATCCAGGAAAGTTTAAATAACTTTAAGGTGATTATCGCTTTTAACCGCCGAGATTATTTCAGGAAGCGATTTGCTATCGCCAACGGTGAAAATTATGAAAAGGCCATCGGCGCGGGATTGGCTAACAACGTTTTTGTGCCGGTTTATGGCTTGTTTGCCAGTATAGCCCAATTGATAGTGCTTACATTTGGTATTTACCTTATTACTCATAAACTCTATGGTAGTCAAGCATTGTTTACCCCAGGGGCTCTTATCGCTTATTTGTCATACACCACCTTGTTCTATAACCCACTGAGGCAACTTGCCGCTTTATGGTCAAACTTCCAGACAGCCATGGCTGCCTGGGACAGGATCTCGCAGATATTATCTCTGGAGAGTGACCTGCCACAAATAGCGGTTGGCATAACCGAGCCTAATGCAGCATTACTCGAGTTCAGGAACGTGCATTTCAGTTACGATGAAAGCAAAGAGATATTGCATAACATTAACTTTAAGCTGGAGCAGGGTAAAACCTACGCACTGGTTGGCCCAACAGGTGGCGGTAAAACCACTACGGCATCATTAATAGCCCGCCTGTATGATCCATCAAAAGGATTGGTACTGTTGGATGGTAAAGACATCCGTACCTATACCGCCGAAGAGCGCAGCCTTAAAATAGGATTTATTTTACAGGAGCCTTTTTTGTTTAGCGGCACCGTTAAGGATAACATCCTGTACAGTAACGATATGTACAAGGAACATACCAACGAGCAATTGGAGAAAGTGATTACGGATGCCAACCTGGGCGGCCTGCTGGCTATTTTTGAGAACGGGCTGGAAACTCCTGTACTTTCAAGCAGCGATAGCATTAGCCTTGGCCAAAAACAACTGATAGCGTTTATGCGGGCCGTACTGCGTAATCCGCAGATATTGATTTTGGACGAAGCCACCGCCAACATTGATACCATTACCGAAAAACTACTGAGCGATATCCTGAACAAACTGCCCGAAACCACCACCCGCGTAATCATAGCCCACCGCCTGAACACTATTGAAAATGCCGACGAGATTTTCTTTGTAAACTCCGGCGAGGTGATACGTGCAGGTGGCTTAAATGAAGCGATTGATATGCTGCTGCATGGGAAGAGGGTGAGTTAGGTAGTAGAGTTAAGAATCAAGAGTCAAGAATCAAGACAGGAGCTTGTTTCATTGTAGGTAGCGAAACACATTGAGCGAAAGTTTTAAAAGTTACATAGGTCTTCCTGCTGTGTCATTTCTGCCCATCGTGCAGAAATAAGTTTTGCATAATCGATATAAAAGAGACCATAGCTTCCAATAGCGTATCCTTCGTTAACTTCTACAATCAAAAATCTTCCATCTGCTGTTAAACCGAAATCAATAGCGTAACCGGCGGGTGCATTCTTATATGAATTAACTGCTTCTTCTATAATTTTATAATCATATTGGTTTCTCCAGTCTCCCTTGTACGGCTTTACACCGAGTATTTCCTTGTATCTTACAAAGACCCTCCATTCGCTTATAAACTCAACAGGTTCAGAAACCCATATGGGTACATCGCCCTCTATATCACCGCATCCGATTAAATCATAAGTAGTTTTAATATGCCTGCCCGTGAATTTTTTAAGTTTATGCCTGGGTTTCACAAATACATTCCACAATTCGGGATTATTTGCAATCTTATCTATTGTAGATTCGGTTATTTTCCTTCCATAAAATTTCGAAAGGCAACCAGGGTAGTCAATATGTTCAGGGATTTCAAAGTCTAATTTATTCAAGGCAGTTTGCACGAAGCTTATGCTGCCAAAGAAGATGTTGTGCGGGGATACGGCAAGATCGTCAAAGTGCTCTACTTCGATGATTTCAAACCCCATGTGATAAAAAGCTTCAATTCCCGTTACCACAGTGATATTGCTTGCTTTTCCTCTGGTGATTTTTTCTGTATATAATTTCACTGAATTCTGGGGATGTAGATTAAGGTGGTAGTATTTGTGATGGAGATCATTGCTCGTTTTTACAACCGGTGTGCTATTAGTAGTGGTCTCTATTACAGTTTTTAACGCCTCTGCTAAAAGATTATATCTGCCCGGGCGATAGCTTGACGGTCGACATCGATATGGCAAGTTACTACATATAGGTCATAAATACCAACTGGTCGTATGCCTAATTTAAGCTGGAAGGTAAGTTATGAATACGATCAGTTGCGGCGCGCTAAATTCGCGGGAGCAAAAGATATTTCGCCGTAGCATTCTCCATAAGGTTGTTATATTTATGCAAATGATTTTGGGATACAATGGCAGGTAAAATTAAAAGTGACTTTGAGATAGTTACGGCTGAATCGCGCAAATTGGCTATCGCCTGGCATCATGGCTTTATCAATTACGACCACCTTTTTGTAGCCATGTTGCAAAATAAATGCAAGGCTACAAAATACTTAGGGCATTGTGATTTGGATTATTGGGAAACAAAAATAAAAGCGTTGTATCCTGCAACCGGCAAGCAAACACTGCGGCATTCAATGCCTTTAACGGTAGAGGCCGAACGTGTTGTAAAGGATGCTTTCCAAATATCGGGCATTGATGATTTTGCCCCAACCAATACCATACACCTGCTGCTGGCTATTTTAAGTTATGATAATGAGGTAAGCAAGGCTTTTTGCCAGGCTGGGATATTAATTGAAGATATTACGGGAGCCGAATTTAAAAAACCGGTAAAACGGTTTCCATCTCCTGTACAAGCTGTTCGGGAAAAACCATATAGCAAAGCAGAACTCTTTTTTTTGTCAAAAGCATCGAAAAAGAAGCGGGTTGACGCTTTGTATCGAAATGCCCTTAACTTTTATTTTTATGGGCAATTTGATGATGTTTTAAAAATATGCCGGATAGGTTTAAGTCTTTTGCCCAATTATATGCACTTCAAGGTGTTAATGGCTTTCGGCAGCCAAAAGCTGCGTGATTTCGATTTAGCATTGTCGCTAATGACCGAGTTGGCAGAGCTTAAGCCCGATGATACCGATTTACGACTTTCATTATCACTTCTGTATGGTATGATGGGAAAGTACGGGGAGTGCGGCGAGATGTTAGACGCTCTTTTGCAGGTACAGCCGGATAACGAATCGTTTTTAAATAACAAAGGCTTTAACCTGCAATTGCAGGAGCGTTATGCAGAATCGGTGCCTTTATTTGAGCAGGTTATACRGGCTGATCCTTCAATTGCCTATGCCTGGAATAACTTAGGTTTCTCGAAGTTCAGGCTGGGAGAGAAGGAGCAAGGGCTGGGCATGATTAATAAATCGCTTGAGCTGGATAAGGGAAATCCTTACGCGTACAAGAACCGAGGTATTGTTTTGATGGAGCAAGGACACAAAATTGAAGCAAAACAAAACTTTATACTTGCCCTGAAATTTGGCTACACCGAAAACTATGGTGATGAAGTGGAAAAATTGTTGCACAGCCTAAGCCCGCAGGATCCTGATTAAACGCTACTAAAACACAAATAACCCGGATGATAGTTCATCCGGGTCATCTAATTTTTCAACAATGGGCTACTAAAAAGAAACTCATTTTAACTCAGCCGCGAAACCGCCGTTACGTACCATGGTTATGGTCATTTTATCGCCGGCTTTTACCTGTTTGGTTTTACGGCGGTAATCCATAGCCTGGCTACCGGCGTTTATGCCATCCTCAAACCATGTTATGGTATAGGTTTTGTCTTTATCCAAAAAGTCGAAATTCAGTTCCAGTTCCCTGGTTTTTTCTTTGCCATTGGTTATGCCGCCGATAAACCATTTTTCGCCTTTGCGTTTGGCTACCACTGCAACCTGGCCGGCATCTGCAATTAATGCCCGGGTTTCGTCCCAGGTGGTAGGCACGCTGGTTATAAATTCGGTACAATCGGCGTTGCGGTAGTAAAGCGATGGGTTATCGCACAGCATTTGTATGCCGCTTTCAAATACCACATACATGGCCAGTTGGTTAACCCTGGTGCCTATGGCAGCTGCATTAGGCCGTTGCGCGCTGTAAGCGTTGGGTTGCATGTTTATCATGGCCCCCGGTGTAAAATCCATAGGGCCTACGGCATTACGTATAAATGGCAGGTAGGTGCTGTTATCGGGCGAGCAGCCACCCATTTGTTCAAGGCCGCGTACGCCTTCGTACGATATGAGGTTTGGATATTTATATTCGAGCCCCGCAGGTTTAAAGGCACCATGAAAATCGACAAAAACCTGGTTCCTGGCCGCTTCTTTAACTACATCTTCATAGTACTTTACCATCCATTGGTCGCTGCGGTCCATAAAATCAATCTTAACGCCTTTAACGCCCCACTCATGGAAGGTTTTAAACAAATCCATATTATTATGTACTGTAAGCCAGGTGAGCCATAAAATGATGCCCACATTTTTTTCCTTGCCATAACGAATTAGTTCTTTCAGGTCTACTTTAGGATTAGGCGTGTACGGGTCGGTTGTGCTTTTGGCCCATCCTTCGTCCATCACAATGTATTTAACGCCGTATTTGGATGCAAAGTCGATATAGTATTTGTAGGTATCCAGGTTATAGCCCGAAACAAAGTTTACATCGGGCCCATAAGGGGTGGCATCGTTCCACCATTCCCAACTGGCCTGGCCCGGTTTAATCCACGTTGCGTCGCCAATAACACTTTTTGACGATAGCCTTAACGTCATGGTATTTTCTAACAGTTGCTTATCGTTTTTAGTTATTACAAAATACCGCCACGGAAAATTACGGGTGCCGGATGTTTTGGCAATATAATCTGCCGATTTTAAGATCTTCTGGCTCCGGTCGCCGTCGGGGCCAAATTCCAGCGGAACCTTCGGAAAGGTAGCTTCGGCGCCGTTGCTGCCTGTACCTTTTAAAAACATACCCGGATAATCGGAAAGGTCGGCTTCGCTGACCAGTATTTTATAGTTTTGTTTGGTATCTATCAACACCGGCAGGGTCGACATTTTGTCGGCCTCTTTCCATGCAGCCGATGAAACGTGTGTATAAGCATCTTCATAGGAGGTTTTAAAGCCACCCGGCTGCTGCAGGGTTAACGCGTAATCTTCAGGGAAGTTTATACCAAAATCCTCGCTCATTACCGTTATATCGCCCTTTTTTGTGGTGGCAAAGCGGTAGGCTATACCATCATCAAAAGCACGGAACTCTACAGAGTAGTTTCCTTTAAAGTTTAACAGCACGGCATTGTAAATGCTTTTAGCAGTCGAGAATTTGAGGGAGATGTATGGTTTGATGGTTTCTTCGCCGTGTATACGCTTTGAGTTCAGAAGTTTGGGGTTTTGGCCTAAGGTAACATCATTAAGATTAAGTCCCAGGTGGCTTTTGGTTAGCAGTTCTTTACCGTTGCGATATACGGAGTAATAAATTTTATCGCCGGTAGTTATGGTTATCTTAAGCTCGCCATTTGGCGATGTCAGATCAATAGGTTTGCCCTGGGCAAATAGCCTGCCCGTAGCGACAGATAACAGGAAAAGGCAACATAGATATTTTTTCATAAAACAGGATAATGGTGTAATTGGGTTTATTTATAAATGATGGTATTATTGGTATATTGATCTAAGCATTGGTAGTGCTAATGGTGCACTGATAACTTAGGGCAGGCAATGATAACGACACATTACCGGCCATTTTTTATCAATAACCAAAGTTAATCTTATGTCGCGAATATAAAACCCTGCCAGTGGCTGCGCAATGCCGGTTAATCGCCCTGGTGCCGGGGATAGCGGGGCTCATGGGCCGCTTTTTTGAAGCTGGTACAGCTGGCAATAAAAATAGCTTCTGAATAGTAATTTGCTGATAGTTTGAGTTTTAAATAAACCTCCAGGTGCTATAGGATGATGTCCCGCTCGGTTTTAATAACAAGCCTCTGTAAAACTTTCATGGTGCGCTTCGATACCGAAATGTATACGCCGACAATAAATATGTACGATTTAACAAAAATGGGAATAGGATAATTTATCCTTTTGCCGTATTACCTGCGATAACCATGTGCCTTAAATTGCACAACTGCATCGTTTTAGTAAATTTGTACATAACGAAACAAGGGGCGTTTATCAATGACGATAAATGCCCCTTGTTTGATTACAGAAAAGATGTTTTAGCTTCTTATTTTATCATAATTTATTGATATAAAGTATTTTGGTATAAAAAAACGGATATTGAAGTTATGGATAAGATGTTGTGTAGGCATCCCTAAATTGATTGCAAAGGTGCTTGAGGGGTACTTGAAAAGTGCATCACCGGTGATGGTTTAAAAATTCAGGCAATCGGGTAAGCCTGATATTACAGGGATATACACCCGATAATACCGGCTTACAAAATAGTTGTCGGATTAACACTAAATAATTGCATAATTATTTTTACACTTGCAAATAAACTCTAACTAAATTATGCAGAAGTATAGCGGCCAGAAACGCATTTTAGTGGCTACCGATTGTATCATTTTTGGATTTGACGGCTGGAATATCAAATTATTGCTGGTTCAGCGTGGCCTTGAGCCCGAAAAACATAAATGGAGCCTGATGGGTGGCTTTATTCAGCCCTCAGAATCGCCGGACGATGCCGCTAACCGTGTTTTAGAGCTGCGTACCGGGCTTAAAAATGTGTACATGGAGCAATTTCGCGTATTTGGCAGCCCCGACCGTGACCCGGTTGAACGTACGCTTTCCATAGCTTATTTTGCACTGATAGATATTCACCAGTACGAAAAACAATTGAGTGAAGAATATCACCCGGAATGGTTTTTACTGGATGAAATGCCCGATTTGATATTTGACCATGCCCAAATGGTTAGGTTGGCACTAAGGCAGCTGCGCTATAAAGCAGCGCTTCACCCGATACTGTTTCAGCTTTTGCCCGAAAAATTTACCATCCCGCAATTGCAGGCGCTGTACGAAGGGGTTTATCAAACTAAATTCGACGATAGGAATTTCAGCCGTAAACTGTTATCAACCGGCTTGTTGGTTAAGCAACCCGAAAAGGATAAGCTATCCTCAAAAAAAGGAGCGTTTTATTATAAGCTCGATCAATCGCACTACGAACAAAATTTCGAGTCGTTTTTAAACCTTGTACCAAACCCCGAGAAGTTTTTTTAAGGATTTGAGTATCCAGCCTGGCAGTTTCAAAGTTCGAGATACCGGGTTTTTCAGACTGTTTTTTTGATTTTTTGCGCAAAATATCCTCATGTTGTTTTTGTGTAAATAAATGCACTTTTTGTTTCAATAAATAGCATATTTATGATTGAAAAGTTGAGTTTAATGACCCTGTTTTACCCGTTTGTGCATGAATAAAGGGCGGTTTTGAAAATATAAAAGGATGCTTATGAATTTGTATGGTTTACCCACAAATAAAAGCGGTTTTGCAAACCCCGATTTGCGGAATTCGCCTTAATTTGTGGGAATTGTTTTTTATAAATTTTGACCATCCATACCAGGCAATATAGGTCCGGTTTTTCTCGTTTCTCCGCAATTTTTGTTAAAAAACGCGCAAAGATTAAAACTTTATATAAATTTACTTTTCATACCGATTATTGAACCAATTTATTACCTAAGTTTTTGCCATGCCCGTTGGAGTGTTGTATGTTGATGATGAGATAAATAATTTAAATAGTTTTAAGGCGGCGTTTAGGCGAAGTTTTAATATTTATACAGCACAATCGGCAGCCGAGGGGTTCCAGGTGCTGCAAACTTATGAAATAGGCGTTATAATTACCGATCAGCGTATGCCCGTTACAACGGGTATCGAATTTTTAGAGTCAATTTTACCTTTGTATCCCGATACTATTCGCATACTTTTAACAGGTTTTTCGGATGTTAATGCGGTAATGGATGCAATTAACCGTGGGCAGGTTTACAAATACCTGGTAAAACCCTGGCAAAACGACGAACTAAAAATTTATATTCAAAATGCTATAGAAATATATGAGCTGCGACGGGAAAATAAGGAGCTAACCTATAAATTGCAAATAGCAAACCTCGAACTGGAATCGCTTCATAAAACCGGGGGATAATTTAGAATTGAGGTAGGTTTAACGGGCATCACACTACACATTAATCATCTGTACATGTTTAGTATTTCAAATCTTACATTTCAAAGCTAATATTGACATGAAAACGATTTGCAAAGCTAATTTGTGCGATTGTTTATGTTTAACAGTACTTAATAGTCTCAAATCTCAAATCTCATATCTCGTATCTGTTTCTCTTTTTTTATTGTGTTTTAATTCAGGTGCAAACGCGCAAAATGGTTTTTCGAACCAGGGTACCGAATTTTGGACGGTTTATATGGATCATATTGATCCACCTACAACAAGCGATCCTAATGGTACTGTAAGTAAAATGGATCTTTACATTACCGCCGATGTAAATACCAGGGTAACGGTTGCCATTGCCGATGGTACTTTTTCGCAAAGCTATGATGTTGTTGCACGGCAGATACTTACTGTTGCAATACCCGCAAGCGCATTTATAGATCAACAGGGATTAAGTTTAAAAGGTATTCACATTACAGCCCAAAAACCGATTGCCGTTTATGCCCATATTTTCGCTCAAAGCGTTTCGGGCGCCACACTTTTACTGCCTGTAAATGTGCTGGGTAAAGATTATCTTTCTATTAATTACACCCAGCAATCCAATTCGCTCAGCAGCGAAAAAAGGCCGTCTTATTCCACATTTGCAGTTATCGGTACCGAAGATAATACTACGGTAGAAATAACACCAACCACCTACCTGCTTAATGGCGAACTTCCGGGTAAGCCTTTTACTGTAATTTTAAACAAAGGCCAGGTGTACCAGGCACTGGCAAATAATGATTTAACCGGTACGCGCATCCGTACGATAAGCACACAAGCAGGCACATGTAAAAAAGTGGCTGTTTTTTCGGGCAGTTCAAAAATACTTATCGGTTGTATAACCAAAAACAATACATCTGATAATCTTTTTCAACAGGTTTATCCAACGGCAGCCTGGGGCAAAAATTATATCACTGCGCCCCTAAAAAGCCGCTATTATGATGTTTTCAGGATCGTTAAAAGCGATGATAACACAACGGTAAACCTAAATGGTACTAACCTTTCACCGTCGGATTTTGTAAACGGACGTTATTACGAGTTTAATTCAACCAGCCCCAATGTTATTAAAGCCGATAAACCTGTGCAGGTTGTGCAGTATGCCGTAACTCAATTTAAAACAATTAACTGTATTGATACCGCGCAGGATATAGGCGATCCTGAAATGATTTATCTTAATCCGCTTGAACAAACGCTTGATCATGTCACCTTAAATTCAACCGGTAATTTCAGGATTGCCAATAACTATATTAATGTAATTATTAAAACAGCCGCCGTACCCACCTTTGCGCTTGACGGTAAGCCGTATACTGAATTTACTCCGGTTAGCAATAATCCAGCTTATTCATATGCCCAGATATATGTTTATAATGGCGTTCACCATATTAGCGCATCCGATGGTTTTAACGCCATTGCGTATGGCTTCGGCAACGCCGAATCATACGGTTACGCCGCGGGCACCAACTTGAAAAATTTAACCCAGTTTATAGCGCTGGATGACCCCAAAACCAATACTGCTACGTTAAATGGCTGCTCTGGCGTAACCTACAAAATACAATTAACCCTTCCTTACAAAACAACGCACATCAGATGGGATTTTAAAAATGGTATTACTTATAATGATAGCAACCCGGTTGTAAAATCAACGTCGGTAAAGGGCGGGCAAACATTATATTTATATGAGTATGCAGCCGACCAGGTTTATAAAGCCGGCGATTACTCTATATTGGCAACTGTATTTAACCCGGTTGCCGATGAATGTGGTTCGGACGAAGATGTCGAGCTCGACTTCAACATCTCGGACCCGCCTGTTTCAAAGTTCAACTTTTCGGGAGTATGTTTGGGCGATACCACATTTTTTAGGGATACATCGGCAACTAACGGCCGCGAAATTAAAACCTGGTTGTGGGATTTTGGCGATGGGCACACCGATGTAGTACAAAACCCTTCGCATTTGTATACAAAGGCTGGCAATTACACAGTAAGGGTTACCATTACCAACGAAAATGGCTGTGCCGATATATCGGATGCTGCTACGGTGAATATCAGTAATTTGCCTGTGGCAAACTTTGAGGTAGCTGCATCCGGATGCCCTGCACAGGATATAATTTTTACCGATCAGTCTGTTGCCGGCGATGGTACAATTTCAAAATGGATATGGGATTTTGGGGACAGTACGGCCGTTGTAGTAAAAACAGATAAATCTCCTTTTACACATGTTTACCCGGTTGGCGGCACTTATAATGTTAAGTTAACGGTATTGAACGCCAACGGATGTGCGGGCCCGGTTAAACAAAAAACAGTAGTGATAACCCCACTTCCTGTGGTTGATTTTATTTTGCCCGACGCGTGCGTTGCTGATTATGTTCAATTTAAAGACAGTAGCATTATTGCCGACCATACGGAGGCTGATTTTATTTACCATTGGAATTTTGGCGACATTAACGCCACCGCTGCCAATAATATATCTGCTGAAAAAAATCCCAGGCATCATTATACCCAGGCGCGTGATGACTACCAGGTGACTTTAACAGTAACTTCAAAATATGGCTGTAGCTATACCAAAACCAAAACCTTTGTAGTTAACGGCGATATTCCTAAAGCAAACGTGGTGTTAAAAGATCCATCAGCGGTATGTAGTAATAAAGAAGTTTTCTTTGAAAACCGGTCTTCGGTTAACTTTGGTAACATAACCCGGCTGGAGGTGACTTTTGATATGGGAGATGCTTCCTCGTTACAGGTGTATGAACATCCAACTTATGGGCAGCAACTGCGCTACACTTATCCCATATTTACCGATGGCGACCGTACTTTTAATGTGCATGTAGCAGCCTACTCGGGTGGCGTTTGTGCCAATATTCAGGAATTTCCTTTAGTTGTAAAAGCTACACACGTTATCACTTTGATGCAGGTGCCATCAATATGTCCCGAAGCTACACCTGTACAGCTTGCGCCTTTAAGTATAGTAGGGCAGCAGGGTAGTGGGGGGTATTCAGGTAAGGGCGTAAGTAGGACTGGCTTATTTGATCCGGCCGTTGCCGGTACAGGCACTGCTGAGGTAAGCTATATTTATACCACTCCCAATAGCTGTCCTGATACCGTGAAACAACAAATTATGGTATACCCATCACCAACAGTAAGCTCAGCCGGGGCACTAACTGTGCTTGAAGGTGCTACAGTTACCTTGAATACATCAGCGTCGGGCCATAATCTGAGTTATAAATGGTATCCTGCTATAGGCTTAGATCATGACGATGTATTAAATCCGGTTGCAAGCCCTGCAGAAAATACCAGTTACCGGTTAACTGTAACATCGGCAGAAGGCTGTTCAAGTTCGGTTGATGTTATGGTGAAGGTTTTAAAATACCTGGTGATACCCAATGCTTTTACGCCTAATGGCGATGGCAGAAATGATGTTTGGGATGTGAAATATTTAGATGAATATCCTAACAATACCGTCGAAGTGTATAACAGGTACGGTCAAAAAGTATTTTCATCAATTGGCTACCCTGTTCCCTGGGATGGCAGATACAAAGGGAATTACCTGTCGCCGGGCACTTATTATTATATTATCAATCCGAAGAACGGCCGTAACGTGGTATCAGGAAGTGTAACCATAATTAGGTAGATGTTTAAGAATGCTTTATATTTATAGGGTCGAAATGAGCCTGTAAATTATACAGGTACCGTGAGCCTGACCTGCATGAATAAAATTTTTACCTTAATAAACCTTTTCCTATTTCTCTGTTGTTTTGCTTGCCGCGTTTCGGCCCAAATTACACAAACGGTTACAAGTGGTTCAAGTACGCAGGTTATTAATTTTCCGGGTGCGGGTTGTGTTTTTGACTGGGAAAACGATAATACTTCTATTGGTTTATTGCAAAACGGTACCGGCAATATTCAGGCCTTTACAGCTATCAACACCGGCAAGGTGGGTGTTAAAGCAACCATTACGGCGGTGGCGCAGCCTACAGGTTTTGCTTACATACCTAATATGGGCGATGGAACCGTCTCTGTTGTGGATCTGACAAGCAATAAAACGGTTTCGGCAATAAGTGTCGACAAAGATCCCGTATGGGTTACCGTGAGCCCGGATGGAAAAACGGCATATGTATCAAACGAAACTGCACAAAGTATAAGTGTTATTAATACTACAACAAATAAGGTCACAACAACAATCGCTACCGGCGGAATAACATTAGGAACAGTAACTAGCCTGGATGGTAGTAAATTGTACGTAGCCTGCACCGGCACAAATAATTTACTGTTAGTAAATACTTCCGATAACAGCATCATTCAAAAAATAGCATTAAACGCATCGCCATTTGGTATTACAATGAGTCCTGATGGCAGGTTTATATATACCGCCAATCTTAACGACAATAACATTTCTGTTGTAAGTACAGCTACAAACACGCTTATTACAAATATAGCGGTTGGCACAAGCCCATCGGCCCTGGTATTAAATCCTGATGGTAGTCGGTTGTATGTAACCAATCAAAATTCAGGTTCTATATCTATTATTAATACAGCCGCCAATCAGGTAATTGATACGTCGGTCACCGGCCAAACTTCTGCGGATATAGCCATAAGTTTGGATGGGCAATGGCTGTACACTACTAACTTTGTAGCGGGTACAGTTTCTGTTATCAGTACGGCGTCAAATAAAATTGTGAGCAGTATCAATGTTGGCGATATGCCTGTCGGGATATCTATTAGTTCGGGCGGTAGCAGATTATATATTTCCAATCAAGGTTCCAACAACGTTAGTGTTATCAATACCTTTACCAATAAGGTAATTGCAACGGTTGCGGTAGGTGCATCGCCAAACGGGCAGGGGCATTTTATAAAAAATGGACTGAATTGCACTGATAAGCCACTTCGCTATTATATAAACGTAAACCCAGCCGGGCTGCAACCTTCAATTTTTGCAAGCGCTGTAACCGGCAACATTTCCTCGTGTGCCGGAACTGTTTCGCAAACCCCGGCTTTGTTACAATTTAAGTTGTCGGCCAGTAATCTGGCCGAAGATATTGTTGCCGTAGCCCCGGCTGGTTTTGAATTTTCGCTTTCGCCAAATACGGGTTATGGGACAACGTTGTTAATAACCCCTGATAACGGAAGTGTTGCAGAAGAGGTAATTTATATCAGAAGTAGCGCCGCCGCAGCGGTTGGTAATATATCCGGAGATGTGATTCTGACATCAGGATCTGTAAAAGAAATGGTACCCTTAACCGCCACTATTAACCCGCTGCCAACCGTTGGTAAAGTGCCGGATCAGGTAAAGTCAAACGGCCAAACCACTGATGCGGTTAACTTTAGCGGAAATGGGAACGCTTTTTTATGGAGTAACGATAACCCTGCGATTGGGCTGCCTGCAACGGGAACGGGCGACATTGGTGCGTTTACCGCAGTTAATACAGGCAAAACTCCTATAACAGCAAAAATTAAGGTAACGCCCTTACTTGCGGGTTTTGTTTTTATGGCCAATTTTAACGGCGGAACCGTATCCATGATCAATACGGCTACTAATAAAGTGATGTATACGCTAACTGCAGGTGCAAATCCTATTGGTGTATCGGCAAATCCAAAGGGAACAAGGGTATATGTAACAAACTTTAGTTCAAATAGCATTACTGTTATCGATGTTGCTTCTCATTCCGTATTAGCAACCATTACGGTAGGAAAAAGTCCTAACGGTGTAACCGTAAGCCCGGATGGCAGTAAGGTATACGTATCCAATAGTAATGATAACAGCCTGTCGGTAATTGATGCCGCCACAAATGAGGTTGTTGCTACGGTTAAAGTTGGTAATTATCCAATTGGAATTACGGTAAGCAAGGATGGTAGTAAAATATATGTAGCTGACGATCTGGCTAATAAAATAACAGTGCTCAATGCAGCCAACAACGCGTTTATAAAAGATATCCCTGTTGGCAATGGTCCATCAAATACCGTTTTAAGTCCGGATGGTGGCAGGTTATACGTTGCAAATAGCAGCGGGAATTCAATTTCAGTTATTAATACTTTAACAGACGATGTGATAGGCACCATTGCTACCGAATCAATTGTATTGGGGCTGGCAATAAGCCCTGACGGCACTCGCCTGTATGCAAACAATAACCCGCCAACAAACTCGCTGGTATACGTTTTTGATACTGGCAACTTTGCCACGTTAAATAAAATCGCTATTGGCTCGGCAACCGAGGGATTAGCCATCAGCCCTGATGGCAGCAGGGTTTATGTATCCAATATTTACAATAATTCGGTGAAGGTTATTGATACCCAGACAGAGAAAGTTGTTGCTGATGTCCCTGCCGGCCAAGGCCCAAGTTCTGTAGGTAACTTTGTAACAGCTGGTTCGCCTTGTGATGGCGAGCCCATAACTTTTACCGTAACCGTAAAGCCGACAGCCGCGCCAACCATTGTTGCCACAGGTACTTTAGTGGCAATCACATCCACTTATGGTAGCCCTTCGGCAGCGCCGCCCAGTTTCGCCGTGTCAGGCTCGGATTTAACTACCAGCATCCTTGTTACGCCGCCGGAAGGTTTTGAGGTTAGTTTAGATGATGTTAACTTTAGCCCCGTGCTAACAATAGGGGGCCAGGGAACTGTTGCCCAAACAATTATTTATGTGCGCCTGGCGTCAAAAACAGATGTGGGTAGTTACGTAGGCGATATTGTATTAACCAGCAAAGGTGCTGGCAATGTTGTCGTGGCTGCCACCGGAACAGTGAAGCCGGCAACAGTAACTATAACAGCTAATACCGTACATAAGGTATATGGAAATACACTTACAGGCGTTAAAGGTTCAACTGCATTTACTCAAACAGGTTTGCAAAACTCAGAAACAATAGGCAGTGTAAGTATTGACTACGGGCAGGGTGCCGCAGCCGGCGATGCCATTAACACCTACATAGGCTCAGTAAAGGCATTTTTAGCTGTTGGCGGAACTTTTAAAGCCAGCAATTATATAATTAACTACTTGCCAGGTGATATCGTGGTCGACGCTGTTCCTGTCATTTCGGCAACCGGAACACTACAACCCTTGGTTACTACTTATGGCACCCCGTCGGCAACAACCAGCTTCACGGTTTCGGGTGCCAATTTGTCGTTGGGTATTTTGGTTACGCCACCTGTGGGTTTAGAGGTGAGCACAGATAATATTACTTTCACAAAAACTGTCACTATAGGGACAAGCGGTTTGTCTACATCAACAATTATATACTTTAGGCTTGCCTCCGTTACAAATGCAGGCAGTTATCCCGGCAATATTGTGCTAACCAGCCAGGGTGCATTAGATGTAAATGTACCGATGGTTAGCAATACGGTGAATAGGGCGCCCTTAATTATTACTGCAAATAACGTAAACAAAACCTACGGCGATGCCTTGAGTGGTGGCACCGGTTTTACTTCATTTACATGGGGTGGCTTGCAAAATTCCGAAACTATAGGAAGCGTGTCTGTAACTTATGCATCCGGTGCGGCCGCAACAGATAATGTGGGCGTATACAGCGGTTCGGTATCACTGGATTATGCAGTTGGCGGAACGTTTAAAGCCACTAACTATAACATTGACTATGCCCATGCCGATATTATGGTGAATAAAGCAAATTTAACCGTTATTGCCAATAGTAAAAACAGAAAATACGGCGAGCCAAATCCCGATTTAGATATAACTTATATCGGTTTCAGGAATTTTGATGGTATTTCGCAGCTGACGGTATTGCCTTCTGTAACAACATCAGCTAATGTATTGTCGCCTGTTGGGCAATATGTCATAAAGGCGGGCGGAGCTCAGTCTGGTAATTACAATTTTACTTACATTGATGGTGTGCTAACTATAGAGCCTGTTAAACTTGATATTGTTATACCCAATGCATTTTCGCCAAACGGAGATGGTAGCAACGACAATTGGCAAATTAAAAATCTGGATGCTTTTCCAGGTTGTGCGGTTAATATATTCAACCGTTATGGTGCAAAGGTTTTTTCGTCAGTTGGTTATACTGTTCCCTGGGACGGGAAATATGATGGCATTATAGTTCCACCCGGAACTTATTACTATGTTATCAGTCTTAAAAACGGAAGCAGCCCAATGTCGGGCTATGTAATTATTGTTAGATAAAACAGTGTGTAAATATGGAAACGTTTTGCCTTGAAACTCCCGGTTAATGGTGCTGGCGAGCCCGAATTGGGATACAAATTATAACATATAAAGTTTATATGTCGATATTTTATCAAATTATATCGGTGCTTTATACAATAAGATACCGAGAAAGATTATATTCGTCAATCAGTTACAATGTCCCGTGGAATGGTAGGTATAAAAGAAATAAACTACCTTTCGGAATTTATTATTATATAATAAAACCCTAGAAAGCACGTCAGGTTACGTTGGGACCTGTAACCATTATAAGTTAAATTAATGAAGAGAATTTTATACGCGATTGTTTTTTTTATTGCCGGTGCACAATTTGTTTATGCGCAGCAAAAGCCCCAATACACGCAATATATTTTTAATAATTACCTGCTAAACCCGGCCCTAACCGGGATTGAGAATTATACTGATGTTAAAGCAGGCTACCGCAGCCAATGGACTGGCCTTGAAGGTGCGCCCACAACCGGTTATTTAAGCATCAACGCGCCCATTGGGGATAGGTTTGTACAGGGCGATGCTACGGCCTTCCCGGCAAGCGGCGGGCTTAATCCTTCAAGCAGGCTGTATACGCAGCAGTACCAGGCTGCAGAACCCCACCACGGTATTGGCTTAACCTTGGTATCCGATAAAACAGGCCCCATAAGCCAAACAACTATCGATGCTACGTATGCTTATCATTTAGGGCTTACCGACAGGTTAAACCTGGCGGTTGGTGTATCGGCGGGGGTAAGCCACAACGTGCTCGATCGCGCGGCACTTCATTTTGGTGGGGTAGATGATTCTGATCCCATCCTGGCCAACCTTAACACTAATCAGTGGAAACCCGATTTGGGTTTTGGAGTTTGGGCTTATGCTTCTGATTACTTTTTTGGTGTATCGGTGCAGCAAATATTGCCGCAAAGCTTGTATGTAACCGGATCTTCATCGCTAAATAAAACAGTACCTCATTACTTCTTTACGGCGGGCACCAAGCTATTTTTGTCTGATGATGTTACACTTATCCCGTCGGTATTGGTTAAGGTGATACAACCGGTGCCTACTACCTTTGATGTAAACATGAAAGTATCGTTCCAGGACAAGTTTTGGTTAGGCGGCTCATACCGCCGCAGCGATTCTTTTGCGGCCATGGTTGGTTTCAACCTTAGTTCATTTATCAATGTTGGTTACTCATATGATTTTACCACTTCGGCCCTAAACACCGTGAGTAATGGATCGCACGAAATAGTTATAGGAATCCTGCTTAATAACCGTTATAAAGTTACCTGTCCACAGCATACGTTTTAAGGAAGTATCAAGTAGTTAGTATCAAGTATCAAGACAAGAATATGTTGGTAATGGTTTCAATTGCCATTCCCTTAATAAAAAATGCCTTGACACAATCAAGGCATTTTTTATTAAATTCTATATCATCTGCACATTTGGTATCTGAAATCTGCACATCCGCTACAGCTCTCTGCGTAACCTTGCAACCGGGATATTCATTTGCTCGCGGTATTTGGCTACGGTGCGGCGGGCTATGTTATAGCCGGCATCTTTTAATATATCGGTCAGTTTTTCATCGGCAAGCGGATGGCGTTTGTCTTCTTTACCAATATGCTCTTCCAGTATTTTTTTAACTTCTTTATTAGATACCTCTTCGCCGCTTTCGGTCTGAATAGCTTCAGAGAAAAAGGATTTTAACAGAAATGTGCCAAACTCCGTTTGAACGTACTTGGAGTTGGCCACGCGCGATACGGTACTGATATCCATGTTTATCCTGTCGGCAATATCTTTCAGGATCATCGGTTTAAGGTTTTTATCATCACCTGTAAGGAAAAACTCGTACTGATATTGCATAATGGCATTCATTGTTTTAAGCAATGTTTGCTGCCGTTGTTTAATGGCATCAATAAACCATTTGGCCGAGTCGAGCTTTTGTTTTACAAACTGCACGGCTTCCTTTAGTTTTTTATCCTTTTGTGATGCCTTATCGTAATGTTGAAACATCTCCTGGTATGAGCGACTTACGCGCAATTCGGGAGCATTTTTGGAGTTTAAGGTGAGTATCAGCACCCCATCGTTATTGATGATGTGAAAATCAGGTATCACCTGCATTTGCTTGGTGTTAATCTCGTTACTGTCGCCTGGCTTGGGGTTAAGTTTTAAAATCTCGTTTATAACGCCACGCAACTCATCCGAATCCATGTTTAACGATTTTTCCAGCTTATCGTAATGTTTGCGGGTAAATTCGTCAAGGTATTGCTCAACAACAATAATTGCCTTTTTTATGATAAGGTCATTAGGGTCTTTTTTACGAAGTTGAATTAGCAGGCATTCCTGCAGGCTGCGTGCGCCCACGCCGGCCGGGTCAAAGTTTTGAATCACTTTTAACATGTCTTCAACTTCCTCGTCTTCGGCCATTACGTTTTGCGAGAAGGCGAGGTCGTCGGTAAGTGACATGATAGGGCGGCGCAGATATCCATCATCATCAAGGCTGCCAATAATTTGTTTGCCTATTCTGAAATCCTTATCACTTAGTGGCAATAGGTCAAGCTGGAGTTGCAGGCTTTCAAAAAACGAGCTTTGTACAGCAATAGGGATTTCTTTTCGCTCATCCTCGTCATCGCCATTTTGGTCATACCGCGATCCGTAATCATTTACATTGTCGTCCTGTAAATAATCGTCTATGTTAAACTCATCCATTTCGCCCTTTTCTTCATCGCCATTAAAGGTATCTTCGTCGGGGTCGCGGTCCGGGTATTCTTCAACAGGCTCATTCAGGTTTGTTAAGCTCAGATCTTCGAGTGCGGGATTTTCTTCCAGCTCTTCTTTAATACGGGTATCAAGGGATACGGTAGGTACCTGCAGCAATTTAATAAATTGAATTTGCTGTGGGGATAGCTTTTGTAAGAGTTTTTGTTGAAGGTTCTGTTTTAGCATAGTTAAGACGTGTCCAAAAATACATCAATTACCGTTAACTTTAAAATAACTTACGGCAATAGGAACAATGATGATAAATGCTAAATAAAAACTTTTGTTTGATTAGTGTGTTAATAATCTTAACCAAAAATCAATATCATGGCCGTAATTAAAGAATTTAAGGAATTTGCCCTGCGTGGCAACGTTGTTGACCTTGCAGTAGGTGTTATTATTGGCGCCGCTTTCGGTAAAATAGTTACCTCGCTGGTAACAGATATCATTATGCCGCCAATTGGCCTTATTACAGGTGGTGTAGATTTTAAAGATATCAAGATATTGCTGAAACGTGGCGATGTTGCTAAAAAAATACCCGATGTGACTGTTAATATTGGCAATTTTATTAACATCACCATTGAGTTTTTAATAGTGGCTTTTTGTATTTTTCTTATTGTAAAAACAATCAATGCCATGAAGCGCCCGCCCGAACCAGAGGTTGCTCCGGCACCCGATCCAGCCCCGACAAAAGAAGAGGTTTTACTTACTGAAATCAGGGATCTTTTAGCAGCCCGGAAATCTTAATGTTCAATAGCTGATAGTTCATAGATTGTAGCTTTGATGTGATCCGTGAACCATCAGCTATGATCTAAAAGCTCTTTGGCAACTTGGGGTCTGTGAGGATAATATAGTCCGCCAGTTTACTGAACTTGGCCCAGTCGGGGTTATCAAAACTATCATCCGCATAAGCGCCTATGGAGATAACACGCGCTTTTGGAGCGTATTTCTTAAGCTGGGCAACGGCACCCATTTTTTCTTCGCTATGAAAGCCGCCGTTAATTTGAAGTATTTTAAAGTCAGTATGTTTTTTGTAAAATTGGGCTATTGACCAACCCATTGTTGCATCCCAAAGGTTTTGCGATTGATAAATTTGCATTCCTGCCATAGCGGAGTGGCCGCCCATTATCTTTACAAATTTATCGTAATAGGGGCCCGTAGCCGTATCAATAGGCAGGGGGGCGAGATAACCTTTGGCTTGCGCATCAAGTTGCTGCAGGCTGTTTAAACCATTGCGAGTTACCATGTTGGTATAGCGCGATGGAGCGTTTGCCGCTACCACAGGTATTTGGCTTTGTTTAGCCAGTTCAACCATTGGGCGATAATCTTTGTAATTGGGCCAGGTGCGTGCATCGCTCACCAGGTTTTTTTCGCGGATGAGGCCGTTTAAGTATTCGTTTAAAACCAGTTGGCAATCGGTAGTAAACATTTCCACAGATAAAGCTGTTTTGCCGGGATATTGTTGTGCCAGTTGTGTGAAAATTTGCAACTCGAGCAGGTGCCCGGTAGAATCATTATGTTCCTCGCCAAAAAATAATACATCGGCCTTGGCCATGTTATTGATAATGTCGGCAATTGTTGCCGGTTTTTGTGTTGCGGTGCTATATATTTTATAATGAATTGCCGGGATAGCCTGACTTAATGCAGTAAAGGGTAAACAAATGACAAGCAGCAGGATAGATAGTTTCATATTGTGGTTTTAAAACGCTTAATTTACAGCAATAAATATAGAGCGACAAATAAGAAAAATAGTGTTTGAAAAGTTTTAAAATATTACTACATTTGCGCTCTTGTTTTTAAAACGACGAATAGAATAAATAGTTATGAAAAGAACGTTTCAGCCTTCTCAAAGAAAAAGAAGAAATAAACACGGATTCCGTGAACGCATGTCAACTGCTAACGGCAGGAGAATATTAGCAGCCAGAAGAGCTAAAGGCAGAAAAAGATTATCAGTTTCTGACGAGGGTCGTCATAAAGCATAAACCGGTTGCGCTGGTTGGCATTTTGCCAATCAATGGATACCGATTGTCTGCTTAAATCCCGGTTCCAGATAAGCAACTATGTATACTTTTAAAAAAGAAGAACGGTTATGTAATAAAAGGCTTATAGATAAGCTTTTTCATAGCGGCTCTTCTTTTTTGTGTTATCCTTTTAAGGCCTCGTGGTTGTATCATACAGAGCCACAGCAATTTCCTGCACAAATATTATTTTCGGTTTCCAAAAAGCGCTATAAACATGCTGTTGACCGGAATTTAATAAAGCGCTGTATGCGCGAAAGCTACCGGTTGCATAAACAACAAAACTTATACAAGTTGCTGCAAACAGCCGATAAAACCATCGTACTGTCTATAGGTTATATTGGTAAGGAGATTGTGCCGTACAGCACCATTGAAAAAAAAATGCTGAAGATGCTTGCGCTGTTGTCTGAGCAACTAACTGCCGCCAATAATGTAATTGTATGATGGCGCTGGTGGATTTGTTTAAACAGCTTATAGGCTATATTTTTATAGTCCTGATAAAAGTATACCAGTATTTTATTTCGCCTATGACGGGTGCTTCGTGCAGGTACACGCCAACATGCTCGCAATATGGGGTAGAGGCCATCAGGAAGCACGGTGCCTTTAAAGGCGGGTGGCTAACCATTAAACGGATTGCCAGTTGTAATCCCTGGGGAGGGCATGGGCATGACCCTGTACCTTAATTAGTTTTAAGTTTTGAGGGGTGGGTTTTGAGTTTTTCTCAATGGTGGTATTCGGGGCTTAAATGGTTTAGCATTTTGTATTGTTAATATGATTGCGTTTTTGAACTTTTCAAACTCACAACTCACAACTAAAAAGATGGGCCTTATTTTACAAATAGAAACTGCAACAACATCATGCTCAGTAGCATTAGCTGCTGACGGTAAGGTTTTGGCTTTTAAGCAGGTAAATGAGCGGAATAAACACGCCGAGGTTATTACTTTATTTACAGAAGAACTTATAACCAGCGGTAATTTTACTTACCGCGACCTTGACGCTATTGCGGTAAGCTGCGGCCCAGGCTCGTACACAGGTTTGCGCATCGGCGTATCTACAGCAAAAGGGCTGTGCTTCGCACTTGATAAGCCGCTGATAGCTATAGAAACTTTGGAGGCGATGGCTTATGGTGTTATAAATGATAATACCATATCTATTGATAAAAACAGGTTGCTATGCCCCATGATTGATGCCCGAAGAATGGAGGTTTACTGTGCTGTTTTTAATATAGCCGGCGAAAAACTTAAAGATACAGCCGCCGAAATTATTGATGAGCACAGTTTTGCTCATTTGCTAAATAATAACCAAATCCTTTTTTTTGGCGATGGTGCCGACAAATGTGAAGCTGTTTTAGGCCGCCATCCAAACGCTGGTTTTTTACGCAATTTCGAAAACTCTGCAACCTATCTTACCCAAAAAGCAGCCGAAAAATTCGCCAATAAAGATTTCGAAGATGTTGCCTATTTTGAACCCTATTATCTCAAGGATTTTATAGCCGGAGTTAAGAAAGAAGCAAGAAGTTAGAGTCAGGAGTTAAGACTTTTGGAGCGATGGTCGAGAAAAAAGCAACTTGTAATAAATCTGTCCGTGTTCAATTAAGGCTACCTAAAAAACACAACCTATTCAACAAAGGAAGCTGTCTTGATTCTTGACTCTAACCTCTTGACTCTTTTTTAATTGCCTGTTTTAAACAATCGTCCCCACAACCTTCCAAAAAAGCCTTTTTCGCCCATCGGGATGTAGCTTGAGTTCATCGGATGTTCAATCACCGTGCCAAATTTTAGCGAGAAACCAAGAAATATGTCCATGCCTGAGTAGGTGCCAATATGATCTATCTGTGTTTGGTTACCCAAGGCGGCAAAGGCAAGCCTGCCTGTGTTAATGAGCCTCTCGGTACCTCCGTATACCTCAAAGTTCGGGGTTTTATACATCAACTGGGCACCTACATTAAATAGTTTCATATCATCGTAACTGGCTGTAATTGTAGCGGTATAGTTTTGATATTGCACATGATTAACCAGCGCCGCGGTAAAACCTGTAAACCAAAACTCTTTTGAGCCTATTAGGGTTGGGGTGTATTTAAAATTATTGTCGTAATCTATCCAGTATGTTTTCGATGCGCTTAACTCGCCCCTGGCGTTTGTTTTTGTTGTAAACGAGCCAATTTTTGACATCGCTTCAGTGCTTCTGAATAGCTTAATTACCGCGTTGTATATGCTGTCTTCACGGTGACCCGATCCTAACCCGGTTATAGTTGTAGTATTATCAAAATCAGAAGCAAGCGAACGGCTGCTCCAGTGTATAAATCCTAAATCTTTAATATTTGCCTGTATGGTTATTTTGTCGTCGGTTATGTACGATGTTCCAATGGTTATCGAAGCACCCGGGCTTCGAAATGTAGGCAGGTAATCATGGGCAGACGGCTGGCCCGGTATGTAGCTTGAATAATAACGACCGCGCATGCTGAGAGTTGCCTGGTTATTCACCGAATCAAACACAGCGTGCGAACCTGTAATATCAAACTTTGAATATTTTACACCTAACAAAGCACTCAACTTAAAACCAAAAGCAAACTGTTTGTTGATCCGTTCGCGGTACGAGTAACTGATCTGATTATAGGTTTGTAATTGAAAATGATTGTTGAAGATATCATCATATGGGTTGCCCTTAAAATTGGCAACATTGTCAAACAAGGCAATAGTTTCATCGGATACCAGGCCGCGGCTTTCTGCTTTTAATTGGTATGAAAAACCCATCTCCACATCGCCATTAAGGCTTGTGAACGATTTAAGCATTAGGCCGTAGGCATTAACATTGGCATTAAAATGATTGTACTTGCTTTTACCAATTTGAAGTGCCGATGCTTTATAAGTTGGAGTAGTAGAAAAAATCCTGTTTTTAAGCGCCTGTTGGATATCTCCGGTTACGTAGGCGTTTGCGCCAAAGTTTGGTAAAAAAAAGTTAAATGCGTATTGCCTGCTTGAATCGGGTATAAATGATCTTACAGATGGGTTTTCAAATGAATCGTAGAGCGTACCGGTGTTATACTGCGAAAATTGCTGGGCCGAAGCCGAGAAAGAGATGAGCAAAAAGAAGAAAAGAATGTAAATTTTATTCATATAATATCTCGCGAGCCTTAGTCCGTTTAATTTTTTAAAGATAAAATTCAAAAACGGTTATCTGTAAAAAAGAATAAATTAATCAGTAGTTTTAACGTATTTAAGCGTAAGTTGGTTGTGAAATGGCCAAAGTAATTTTAC
>NZ_JBFUIJ010000044.1:0-55895 GCF_056401935.1 Mucilaginibacter sp. P4_D1 | reverse complement strand
ATATCAAACAGAACCACGGGTTCCGACGCTTCATGCTCCGTGGGAAAGAAAAAGTAGCGATAGAATGGGGCTTACTTTCAATCGCACAAAACCTAAGAAAAAAAGCTGCCTAAAGGCCTTCTTTTCACTCGTTCTTAATCAATAATATTCGTTAGTTCGAAATCAACATCAAAAAACTACTTGAAATCGATTTATCCGCCGTAAAATAAAAAGACCGCATCATTTGATTTATGATACGGCCTCTTTTTTATGCGCTTTCGTATTTTCGAAACCTGCCGAAGAACGCTTGCAGAGGCATTTGCCCACTATGCTCGACAGGCTACCAATTACAAGTTGTATTTTCGAGGTGCACAGAGCCTGTCACCTTGAGCCTGTCGAAGGGGCGCGTGGAGAGGCCTTTGCCCGCGATGCTTCGACAGGCTCAGCATGACAACGCTCTTTAGTATGTCATTCTCCCTTCAGAGTTTCGCGAAATTTTACCACTACCTATAACATGTTTCTTTTCGAGGTAGGTGAGCCTTTCACCCCGACCCTGTCGAAGGGGCGCGCGGAAAGGCCTTTGCCCGCTATGGTTCGACAGGCCCTCCATGACAGCCCTTTTCACGATGTCATTCCCCTTCATGATTTAGCGAACTTTTACAGTTCGGCAGCACTGGAGTGCAAAGGTCAACCCTGCCAATCTCAATTTTTTCCATAAAAAAGGCCTTTCCCGACGAATCAGAAAAGGCCTTTTTTGAAAGCTTTGGTGTATGCCTCTTAAAAAAGAGGTAGGGTAATTAAACTCTTTTTGATTTGATACGAGCTGCCTTACCGGTAAGGGCACGCAGGTAGTATAATTTAGAGCGACGCACTTTACCAACGCTATTCACCTCTATTTTATCAATGTTTGGAGAGTTAATAGGGAAGATACGCTCAACACCTATACCGTTAGAAACTTTACGAACAGTGAATGTTTCCGAGTTACCTGCGCTGTTACGTTGTATAACAACACCCTGGTAAAGCTGGATACGTTCTTTGTTTCCTTCTCTGATTTTATAATGCACACTTACAGTATCACCGGCCTTGAAGGAAGGAAACTGTCTTTTTTCTATTGATTGCTCTTCAACAAATTTTACTAAATCCATGATTTTTAGCTCTTAAAGCGATTTTTAGCCCGTAAAAATCGGATTGCAATTATAGGGCTTTTTTTTGATAAATAAAAACCTATTTTAAAAATTTCCACAATTTGTAATTTGTTAACAATCTACCAGGGAATARTGATTGATTTGGTTGATTACGTGGGTGGTTGGATAACATATTGGAATTATTTTAAAATAGTTCTTGACTCTTACCCTGCGTGATACCATAGCTTTGTATTAACGCACAAATAAAGACCAATGAAGCAACCATATTCAGTAAAACAAATAGCCTGCATGGCTGGGGTAAGCATCCGGGCGCTGCATTTATACGACCAAATCGGCCTGCTTAAACCTGCTCTGCGCAGCAAGGCGGGATATCGTCAATATAGCGACGATGAATTATTACGCCTGCAGCAGATATTGTTTTACCGCGAGCTTGATTTTCCCCTAAAAGAAATTGCAACTATACTCAACGCACCCGGCTTTGATGTAACCATTGCGCTTGCAGAACACCGCATCGCTTTAGAACGCCGCAGGGACAGGCTTAACGTATTATTGAAAACTATCGACAAAACACTAATCAACTTAAAAAACAAAACAATGAGTAATGCAGAGGAACTTTATGAAGGTCTGCCCAAAGACCAGGCCGCCGCGTGGCGCCAGGAAGCCATAGATAAGTGGGGCGAAGACGTAGTACTACGGTCTGAGAAGGCCCTCACAGAGCAGCCTAAACTAAACCTGGAGCGCCTAAAGGCTGATCAAAAGGATATCGCCGCCCAATTGCAGCTACTGCGGCACGCCGACCCGCAAAATGATATGGTACAGGAGCAGATAGCCCGACATTATGCCAACATCCGCGCGTTTTGGGGCGTTACAGATCCTACCGATTTAAATGCCGAAACCTACAAAAGCCTTGCAGAGCTGTATGTTTCCGACGAAAGGTATACCACAACCAACGGCCAGCCCGATCCGGAATTTGCTGCTTTTATGCGCAAGGGCATGTTATATTTTGCCGATAATAAATTGAAGTAAAAAGGCGGGGGCATCCGGAATCATTCTTCCGGAGCCCCTGTTTCCGGCCTTTTCTCGGTAAAATAGGCTATCACCGTATAAAACAGACCGATGATGAGCAGGTTAAAAACAAAATTGATGAGCGTATCGCTTACCGAGTGCGAGCGTTTGTCGATATCTATAAATGTGTAAACAGCATAGGCAAATGCCATGGCGAATATAAGCCAGCCTGCAACAGCGGCGGGCAAATAAAAAATTCCTTTACGGGTAAACCAGTTTAATTTCATGTGCTTAACTTTTAATGGAGATACTTTCGGTCATTACATAACTTATAAAAACAAATACAATAGCCAGGCTAATCAGGATGAGCACTATGTTCCAAAGCTTCACTTTAATGGTAATGCTCACCTCTTTCACCTTACGCCTGTCGGGATCGATGGTTTTTACACCTACGTGCAGTATGGAAAGCACGTTGATAATAATGCAAACGGTGGGCAGTACAAATAATACTACCGGCCCCAGGAAATCAATAAAAGGAACTTTTGCCAATCCCGACATCAGGCTAAACATAGCGGCGAACCAGCCCATACGGGCATGGAAGAAATAAAACATAAACACACATAATAAAAAATAGCAGGGCACTGCTATAAGCCACACCCCAAGGGCGGCCGAACGGCTGGCATTCATGATGGCCATTTTTACCGTATTTTGATGCTGCGAAGGGTTTACATCCGGTACTTTTAAATTTTCCATTTGCTTTAAAAATTCGTCGTTATTTTTCATGTTACTTACCCTTATAATGCGTTATCTCATTTTGGTTGCACTGCTACAACATGTTTCTTAATTTCTCTAATCCGCGCGACAACAGCGACTTAATCGTTCCTTCGTTTTTACCCAATATCTCGCCAATTTCGGTATTGGTTTTTTGCTCAAAATAGCGCAGCGATATTACCTCCTGGTATTTTATATCCAGCTTCAACAGGTTCTGGCGTATCCGGTTATAATCGTCATAGGCTTTAAGCTCCTGCTCCATCATCTCCCGTTCGTCGGCAGCGTTTTCATGCAGCAGTTTCTCCATCTGAGGGTTTTCCATCAGCTGCTGTAACGATTGTGGTTTGTACTTACTGCTGCGGTAATATTGGTTAAGCTCGTTGGTTGCTATGCGGTAAAGCCATGACGATAGCCGGATGCCCCGCCATTGAAAGCCCCCGATTTTTAAAAAAGCTTTTAAAAAAGTCTCGGCGGCAATGTCTTTCGATAAATCATAGTCGCCGGTGCGGCGCATATATAGCCAAATACAGGTTTGTACCATTCATCAAACACCTGCCCAAAAGCAGCCGCGTCCGTTCGGCATTGTTCAATAAGCTGGGCTTCCTGGCTGGGGTTCATGATTACAACATACCTGTAATGCAAAAGGCATGGTTTGGTTGCAATCTAATTTAGGGAAAATAGTAATAGTGGCTGGCTGATTGGGTGGATGAATATGACTGTCATTAAGATGTTCCGAAAGGTGGATAAGGGCCAGACTCAAAAACTCGTCCTTATCCACCTTAAAAGTCCTCGTGCCCACTTCATTTCGCGGGCCATTTTGCATAGCAACGTGTATAAGCCTCCTCCTGCTTCATCCGACAGGAGAAGAGCTTATCCCGAACCTACAGCGTAGCTATATCAATCACGAAACGATACCTTACATCGCCCTTTTCCATGCGGGCATAAGCGGTATCAATATCTTTAATGTCTATCATTTCAATATCTGAAACAATTCCGTGTTCGGCGCAAAAATCAAGCATTTCCTGGGTTTCGGCTAAGCCGCCAATACCCGATCCGGCAAGGCTTTTACGGCCACCCAACAGGCTAAAGGCCTGCACACTGGCGGGCTCTGGTGGTACACCTACGCAAATATGTACTCCATTGGTGCGCAGCAACGATAGGTACATGTTAAAATCATGCGGTGCCGATACGGTATCCAAAATAAAATCAAAAGAGTTTTTGGCGGCTTCAATTTGTTTTGGGTCGCTGGTTACAACAAAGTGATGTGCTCCTAATGCCCTGGCATCGGCTTCTTTCGCTGGCGATGTACTCAAAACGGTAACTTCGGCACCAAAGGCAACACCAAATTTAACCCCCATATGGCCCAATCCGCCTAAACCTAAAACAGCCAGTTTATGGCCTTTACCAACTTTCCAATGCCTTAACGGCGAGTAAGTGGTTATACCGGCGCACAGCAAGGGCGCAGTTGCGGCAAGGTCAAGTTTGTCAGAAATATGCAGTACAAAATCTTCGTTAACCACAATGCTGTTTGAGTAACCGCCGTAAGTTGGTGTTTTATGGTCTTGCTCCAGGCCGTTATAGGTTTGCGAGCTCCCGTTTAGGCAGTATTGCTCCAAATCCTGTTTGCAGTTTTCGCACACACGGCATGAGTCAACCAGGCAGCCTGTTCCTGCTAAATCGCCAACTTTGAAGTTTTTTACATGATCGCCAACTTTTACAACCCGGCCAACAATTTCATGACCTGGCACCATCGGGAAAATACCCGGGAACCAATCATTTTTAATCTGGTGCAAATCGCTGTGGCAAACACCGCAAAATAAAATATCAAATTGCACATCATGAGGCCCAACCTCACGACGCTCAAAATCCCATGGGGCAAGATTGGTAGTTGGCGATTGCGCCGCGTATCCTTTAACTGGTATCATAAGTAGTTGTTATTTTTGATTACCTAAAGGTACGGGAATAGATTTGAGATGTTAGATAGGAGATTTGAGATTTATTAAAGTAGTTATAGCATTATGACAAAAATATGTTTAGGGCCATCTCCTTTCCCCCTGAAAAACCCATGCAATAAATTGACCGTCGAGTATCTATCAGGTAAAACCTGAAAAAAATGTTATGACGCGCAACGCATATAGTTAAACGAAAGTCCTAAACCACCGCCATTGCGGGTAACCATCAGCTTAGGCTGGAAAAAACAGAAATGACATTGCTGCAAATGGGGTTGTTGTAGAGACGCATAATTGCGTCTCCCGCAGGACATTCAGGATTTGCAAGGTGCGATTGCAAGGCCGATTTGCATGTGTGATTTGCATGCGGAAGACGCAATTATGCGTCTCTATATTAAAAAACAATATTGATAATCAATAATTTACAA
Source organism: Mucilaginibacter sp. P4_D1 (assembly GCF_056401935.1). NCBI lineage: Bacteria > Pseudomonadati > Bacteroidota > Sphingobacteriia > Sphingobacteriales > Sphingobacteriaceae > Mucilaginibacter > Mucilaginibacter sp. P4_D1. The sequence goes on along the minus strand of NZ_JBFUIJ010000044.1, from coordinate 50,618 downwards.
TGATGTCATTATAAGATACGAACCAATGACGCTACTTTTGGGTAGCGGGTTTATCTAACTCTTATAATCCGAGATACTTAGCCTATGCTTACAAAAGCCATACTCATGCTCCTGGTTGGAGCAAATGATGGTGAGCCGGCCGGTAGCAAAACGCTCGACAAGGCTTAAATACCAATCAACACCCTGGGTGTCGAGGTTTGATGTGGGCTCATCAAGCATCAGCATGGGCGTATCGGAGCAAAAGGCCAGGATAAGTTTGAGGCGCTGTTTCATGCCCGATGAAAAGTAACGAATAAGCTTATGTTCGCTTTTGGGCAGATTCAACAACTCAATCAGCTGCTTTTTATCAAGCCCCTGTTTGTAGTTTTTAAATTTGAAATGAAAATCGATCATTTCACCCAGCGTAAACTCCTCAATAACCTCCAAATACGGAGCGGCCAGGCTCAGGTAGTTAAACACCTGCGAAATCTCGATAGGTTTATCCTGGTAGGTATAATTTATTGTACCGATAGAGGGCGACAGGCTCCCGTTTAAAACCTGTAGTAAAGTAGATTTGCCTGACCCATTAGGACCAAGAATAGCGTATGATTCGCCGGGAGTGAACGTATGATCAACCCCCCTGAAAATCCAGTCGCGGTTAAAGCGGCGGCCGATGTTGTTGAGGGTGATGGTCATATGTGGTTGGTGTTGCGGGGTTCGAGTTGAGTGTTGTGAGCTTGGCGTTGCGGGGTTCGAGTTGCGGGGTTCGTGTTAATTGCTAACCCGCAACCTTTGCCTCACAACTCGAACCCCGCAACCCGAGCCAATTAAGAATTCCCAAACCCCTTCATGATCCCCCTTTGCGAGTTTTGCAGGAAGTTGATGATCTCGTCGCGTTCAACACTTGGGGTAAACTCGGCTTCGATAATATCAAGCGCCTTGCTTACATTATATTTTTTCAGGAACAGTATTCGGTAAATCTCCTGTATCTCGGCTATAGTCGCGGCTGAAAAGCCCCTGCGGCGTAGGCCTACCGAGTTGATACCCACGTATGATAACGGTTCGCGGCCGGCTTTGGTAAACGGCGGTACATCCTTACGTACCAATGAACCTCCCGAGATCATGCTATGCGCACCAATCTCAACAAACTGGTGCACAGCTGATGATCCGCCGATGAAAGCATAATCGTACACATTAATGTGCCCTGCCAATTGTACCGCATTGGCTATAATTACGTTATCGCCAATAACACAATCATGCGCTACGTGTACATAGGCCATCAGCAGGCAGTTGCTGCCTATAGTGGTGGTGTTTTTATCTAAAGCAGTACCGCGGTTAAGGGTTACGCATTCGCGGATGGTGGTATTATCGCCAATGGAAACCGTGCTTTGCTCACCTTTGTACTTTAAATCCTGTGGGGGAGCGGATACTACGGCACCTGGAAAAATACGACAGTTTTTACCTATGCGGGCTCCGTCCATAATTACGGAGTTGGAACCGATCCAGGTACCCTCGCCAATTTCAACGTCCTTGTGGATGGTAACAAAGGGTTCAATCACCACGTTATCGGCAATTTTTGCCTGTGGGTGTATATATGCTAAAGGCTGGATCATGCTTCGTTTCCTTTTACTTTTACAATTTGTGCCATTAACTCGGCCTCAACAACAACCCGGTTACCTACCATACCAACACCCTTCATGGTTGCAATACCACGGCGAATTGGCGCCAGCAGATCGCAAATGTAAATAATTGTATCGCCGGGCACTACTTTACTTTTAAAGCGCGCATTTTCGATCTTTAAAAACAAGGTCAGGTAATTTTCAGGATCGGGTACAGTGTTTAACACCAGTATACCGCCCGTTTGTACCATACCCTCAATTTGCAACACACCCGGAAATATTGGCGCGCCCGGGAAGTGGCCTTTAAAAAACTCCTCGTTTATGGTTACGTTTTTAGCACCCACCACGTGGCTTTTGGTTAGCTCCAATATCTTATCAATCATTAAAAAAGGTTGCCTGTGTGGCAGCAGGCCCATAATCTCAACGGTATCATACACCGGTTTAGCGTTGGCATCGTAAACTTTAACTTGTTTACGGCTTTTTTCCTTTTTAATCAGGGTTTTTATTTTTTTGGCAAAGGCCACGTTAGCAGCATGACCGGGGCGGGCAGCCATAATATGGCCTTTAAGCGGTACACCAACCAGTGCCAAATCGCCAATCATATCCAGCAGTTTGTGCCTTGCAGGCTCGTTTTGGTGGCGTAGTTCGGCGTTGTTTAAAATACCTTGCGGCGCTACGCTGATATCCTTGCGGTTAAACAGTTTGGCCAGGTGGGCAAGTTCTTCTTCGTCTACTTCTTTATCAACAACCACAATGGCGTTGTTTAAATCGCCGCCTTTTATCAGGTCGTGCTTTAACAGCATTTCCAGTTCGTGCAAAAAGCAAAAGGTGCGGCATGATGCAATTTCCTTTTTAAACTCGGTAATGCTCGAGATACTGGCATGCTGGCTACCCAACACCTGCGAGTTGTAATCAACCATACAGGTAAAACGGTAATCGTCTAAAGGCATGGCAACCATTTCTACCTTACGGTCGGGCTCCGAGTAATGGATATTGTAAGGTATATGGTAATATTCGCGGTCGGCATCCTGCTCGGTAAACCCTGTTTCGGTTATAATATCAACAAACTGGATAGAACTGCCATCCATAATCGGCGTTTCGGGGCCATCCATGTCTATCAGTACATTATCAATCTCCATACCTACCAAAGCAGCCAGTACATGCTCAACAGTATTAACAGTAGCCCCATTTTGCGAAATGGTGGTACCGCGCGATGTATCAGTTACATTATCAACATCGGCATCAATTATTGGCGAGCCTGGTATATCAATCCTCCTGAATTTATACCCATGGTTTTCGGGTGCCGGGTTAAAGGTCATGGTTACCCTTTGGCCGGTATGCAGGCCGGTACCCGAAACCGATACAGGTGATTTAATGGTTCTTTGTTTTACATTCATTTCTTTTAGTTCATTGGTTCACTGGTTCATTTGTTCATTGGTGAATAGTTTATTAGTTAAGTTCATTATTTGCCTGCGCAAAAGACCAATGAACCTTGAACTAATGAACCAATGAACGGTTACTGAACTAATGAACGTCCTTCTTTAATTCGGCGATTATTTTTTCTAATTCGTTTATTCTTTTCTCCAATTCGGGCAGGCGGTTTATTACTACGTTCGAGCGCATGTTTGCGCTGTAAAGGGTAGCCGGGCTGCCCGCCCATTTTTTTCCCTCGTCGGTTATGTTACGGCTAATGCCCGATTGTGCCTGTACCTGTGTACGGTTTGCAATACTGATATGCCCCACCAGCCCTACCTGTCCGCCTAATATCACATTTTCGCCTATTTTGGTACTACCCGAAACGCCGGTTTGTGCTGCAATTACAGTATTTGCACCTATCTCCACATTATGGGCTATCTGTATCAGGTTATCCAGTTTTACACCTTTGCGTATCACCGTCGATCCCATGGTCGCTCTGTCAATAGTGGTATTTGAGCCAACCTCAACGTTGTCTTCCAGGATAACATTACCTATCTGGGCTACTTTAGTGTAAGTGCCATCGGGATTGGGGGCAAACCCAAAACCATCGCTTCCAATAACGGCGCCAGAGTGTACTATAACATTATCACCTATCACACAATCAAAATAAACCGTAACGCCCGAAAACAAGGTAACGTTGTTACCAAGGGTCACATTATCTGATATATTAACATTGGGATAAATTTTGCAGTTATCGCCAATTTTTGCGTTAAGGCCGATGTAGGCAAATGCCCCTATATAAGGCTCGGCACCAATTTGGGCTGATGGATGTATAAAGCAAGGTTGCTCGATACCTTTTTTGTTAAGCTTAAAAGTGTTGTACTTCTCCAACAATACCGAAAACGCGCTGTAGGCATTCTCTACCCGGATAAGGGTGGCCGTTACCGGGCCGGTAAGCTGTAAATCGTTATTAACAATAACTACAGAGGCGTTGGTAGTATATAAATACTGCTCATATTTAGGGTTGGCCAAAAAAGAAAGGCTGCCGGCGGCGCCTTCTTCTATTTTAGCTAACTGGTTAACAGTAACCGAAGGGTCACCTTCCACCGTTCCGTTAAGCAGAAAACTTATATCCTGGGCAGTAAATTGCATCGACAAATTTAAATGTTATAATTAAAGCAGCAAATTAATTAGTATCAAGTATCAAGTAGTTAGTATCAAGATAGCTGCGAGGAACTCGGGTTGAGAATCAAGAGCCAAAAAACATGACTCGACAACAGAATTATTCTCCGAAAGCCAAAAATCTTGATACTTGATACTAACTACTTGATACTAAATTCTTGCTATAGCAAAGTATGTATTTTTTTACGGTTTTTGCTAATGCCTCCAAATTGGAGTTATCGCTGGCCGTTGTAATGTCATGTACATGGCCATCCTTCATTAATATACCTATGTTGCCATCGCCGGCGGTATAGGCATTGTTACGTATGGATGTGGTGAAAACAAAGTATCCGGCATCGTGCTCGCTTATACTGTATTTTTTCATCGCCATTTTAATAAGCGAGTTTACAAATTCCCTATCAGGGCGTTTGTTACTGATATCTACATGATACAACTTACGTTGAACCAGGTTTTGCGATAGCGTTGATAGTATAAAATCGGTATGCCCGGCCCAAACTTTTACGGCTGCCATAATATCGGTATCATCCAAACTGGCAAAAGTTTCCAGGTGATGGTCCTGGTTCATGAAAGTATCTCTGCTGATGCCGCCTTTTATAAAATGCTTTAACGCAGGTGTAGCAAAAAGGTCTTCGCCTTTCAGGGTAAGCTCGCGGCAGCGTTTAAATATCTTAACCAACAATTCTTCACCGGCAATTACGGTTTTATGCAGGTAAACCTGCCAGTACATGAGCCTGCGGGCAATCAAAAATTTCTCTATCGAGTAAATGCCTTTAGCGTCAACTACAATATGATCGTCTTTAACGTTCAGCATTTTGATGATCCGTTCGGAGCTGATCACCCCTTCGGATACGCCTGTAAAAAAGCTATCGCGGTTGAGGTAATCCAGCCTGTCCATATCCAACTGGCTTGATACCAGCTGATGCAGGAATTTGCGCGGAAAAGTATTGTTAAAAATACTTATGGCCATGGCTAAGCGGCCATCAAATTGCTCGTTGAGTTTGCTCATCAGCATAGATGAAATATCCTCGTGATCAATCCCCTCAATAATGGTGCGCTCCAACGCGTGCGAGAATGGCCCATGGCCAATATCGTGCAGCAATATAGCAATGGTAACTGCCTCTTCCTCTTCGTCGCTTATGTTGTGGCCTTTGTTACGCAGGGTTTCAATAGCGGTATCCATCAGGTACATGGCGCCAATGGCATGATGAAAACGGGTGTGCAGCGCTCCGGGATAAACCAGGTGCGTCATCCCTAATTGCTTAATGTACCTTAACCGTTGAAAGTAAGGGTGTTCAATCAGGTCAAATATCAGTTCGGTTGGAATGCTGATAAAACCGTAAACCGGATCGTTTATTATTTTCTTTTTGTTCAATGGATTAAGTAAAGTGCAAAAATGTAAAACAAAGGTAAAATAAGCCGGTGATGTTTGTTAAATTTTGTTAATACCTTTACTAATCAACAACAAAAGCGTCCCTTTGGGGTTTACTGTCTGAATCAGAATTGCCAGAATTTAAGAATTAACAGAATATAACTGATTAAAAACAGGATATTTGACTTAACTTAATCTTATTCGCCAAATTCAACAATTCTGAAAATTCTCAAATCCTGAAAATTCTGATTCAGAATATTTTTAATCCAGATACTATGCAAGATACCACCATTTTATGGGCTGATGACGAAATTGACCTGTTACGACCACATGTATTATTCTTAAGTGAAAAAGGTTATAAAATTACGACTGTCACTAACGGCAATGATGCCGTTGACGCTTTTAAAGGCGGCTACTTCGACCTTGTTTTTTTAGATGAGAATATGCCGGGCCTTACCGGGTTAGAAACACTGCAGCAAATAAAAAACATCAATAATGATGTACCTATTGTGCTGATAACCAAAAACGAAGAAGAATATTTGATGGAGGATGCCATCGGCTCAAAAATAGATGATTACCTGATAAAGCCGGTGCACCCAAAACAGATATTGCTTACCATTAAAAAACTAACGGAAAATAAGCGCCTGGTAACCGAAAAAACTACCATGGCCTACCAAATGGACTTCCGTACACTGGGGATGACGTTGAACGATAACCTGAGCCACCAGGAATGGGTTGACGTGTACAAAAAACTCATTTATTGGGAGTTGGAACTGGAGAAACTGGAAGATGCCGGCATGCACGAAATTTTGACCATGCAAAAGGCCGAAGCCAACATGCAGTTTTGCAAATTTATTGAACGCAACTATTTAAACTGGATAAAAAATCCCGATTCGGCGCCTACAAGTTCTCCGCAATTGTTTAAAAAGAAGGTGTTCCCTAAAATGGATGGCAAAGGGCCGCTGTTTTTTATATTGATAGATAACCTGCGGTACGATCAGTTTAAGATTATCAACCCTATCATCTCCGAATATTTCAGGATGGAGGAAGAAGATACTTACTACAGTATTTTACCTACAGCAACGCAATACGCCCGTAACTCCATTTTTAGCGGCCTTATGCCTTTGGATATGGAAAAACGTTACCCGCAAATGTGGCAAAATGACGAGGATGAAGGTGGTAAAAACCTTTACGAATCGGAATTTGTTGCCGATCATTTGAAACGTGTGTTACGCCGCGACTGCAAATACTCGTACCATAAAATTCTGAATATTGATGAAGGCCGTGCATTGAATGAGTCGGTTAGCAACCTGATGAACAACGAACTGAATGTGGTTGTTTACAACTTTGTGGATATGCTATCGCACGCCCGTACCGATATGCAGATGATCCGCGAACTGGCAAGTGATGATGCGGCTTACCGTTCATTAACACTCTCGTGGTTTGAGCACTCGCCCCTGTTTGACCTGTTGAAGTTTTTGGCCCAGAAACAGGTGCGTGTAATTATTACAACCGACCACGGCACCATCCGCGTAAAAAACCCAAGCAAAATTGTAGGTGATAGGAATACCAATACCAACTTACGTTACAAACAAGGCAAAAACCTGAACTATAACGCTAAGGAAGTATTCCACATCCGCAACCCGCACGATGCGATGTTGCCCAAGCTGCACTTAAGCTCAAGCTTTGTGTTTGCCAAAGAGGATAGCTATTTTGTATACCCTAATAACTATAATCATTTTGTTAATTTTTATAACGAAACCTTCCAGCACGGAGGAATTTCGTTTGAGGAAATGATTATACCGATAGTAACTTACGGGCCGAAGTAGGGAGCCCCCAATCCCCTCTAAATCTCCCCTGAAGGGGAGACTTAAAAACAAACGGCCTGCCAGGAAATCTGACAGGCCGTTTGTTTTTTAAAGTTTGCATATCCCCCATTTGCAAATCAAAAACTCCCCCTTCAGGGGGCTGGGGGGCTATTTCTTTTGCTTATCAGCAAAAGAGAATACCTTTTGCAGTAATGGTGTTGTACGCGCGCCCAGGTTTTGGCGAATGTTTAATTCCTCTTTTGCTATCTCTACAAATAAGCCGTCAATAGCTTTCTGGGTTACATAGTCGGTAATATCCGGGTTTATTTTTGATACAAAAGGAACTTTGTTGTAAGCCTGCGCAGCATCGGTATAATATTTTGTAGCGCCAACTTTGTTTAAGCTTGCCTGAATTACGGGTTTAAACTGGCCGGCCAATTGTAAAGTTGTAGTTTTTTTAAAGTATTGGGTTGCTGCATCCTGGCTGCCCAACAAAATGTTGGTAACATCCTGTAGGGTCATTTGCTTTATGGCGCCAATAAATATGGGTTTAGCCTTTACAGCGGCATCTTCGGCAGCATGGTTAAGGGAAGTTATCACGTTATCGCAAAGGCTGCCCAAACCTATGCTGCGCAATGTTCTTTCTGCTTTTTGTGCTTCGGGCGGGAAAAGTATTTTAACTTCGGCGTTCTTTAAAAAACCATCTATTGCCGATAGCTTATCCGAGCTTTTGCCGGTACCTATCTCAAGGGCCTGCTTAAGGCCGTTACCTATCTCAAACGTAGTAGGTGTTCCCTGCGTACTGGTTGTTGCGGCTTGTGCCACCTGGTTCAGTGTATCGCAGCTGCTTAAAGTTATAAAAGACAGCAGTGCTGTAAGGATTAATATCTGTTTTTTCATAGTGGCCTAAAATTAGCAAAAATAGAGCCAACTACCAGTAAATTATCCCAACACTTTTAACAGGGCAAATACGCCTGCTGCAATTAAAGCAGAAATTGGAATGGTGATAATCCAGGCCCAGATAAGGTTAATGGTTACACCCCAGCGTACAGCAGATACACGTTTAGTTAAACCAACCCCAATGATAGAGCCCGTGATGGTATGCGTGGTAGAAACCGGGATACCAAACCTTTCGGTAATGAACAGGGTAATGGCACCTGCTGTTTCGGCACTTACACCTTCCAACGGGGTTACCTTGGTTATTTTTGAGCCCATGGTTTTAACAATTTTCCAGCCACCGCTCATGGTACCTGCCGCTATAGCGGTATAACAAGCCAACGGAATCCAATCTGGCATAGGTGCGCCTGCATGAATTACTTTGCCCGCAATTAAGGTTACATATAATATACCCATTACCTTTTGGGCATCATTACCACCGTGTGCAAAGCTTAAAGCCGCTGCCGATACCAATTGCAGTCTTTTAAACCAACGCTCGGCAGTAGCAGGCTTTGCGCGTTTACAGATGTTTAGTATCAGTATAGTTACCACATAGGCTATAAGTAAACCTATAAAGGGCGCCAAAACAATATAAGCGATGATTTTAAGCACATACTGCATCTCGATGGCGTGTAGCGCATTGGCACCCATGTAAATAGCATTGGTCATACCCGCGCCGGCAAAGCCGCCAATTAGCGTATGCGATGAACTTGAAGGGATACCAAACCACCAGGTAATTAAATTCCAGGATATAGCGGCTACTAAACCGGCCAATATTACGTGCAGGGTAACATAATGTTCCAATACAATTTTTGATACCGTATTGGCCACCTTATGGTCTTTTATAAAAAAGTACGCGGCAAAGTTAAATACAGCGGCAAGCAATACAGCCTGAAAAGGCGTAAGTACTTTTGTTGATACGATGGTTGCAATAGAGTTGGCAGCATCATGAAAACCGTTGGTGTAATCAAAAACGAGTGCAAGTAAAACTATAACAACAAGTAGGGAGGTAACCATTTAGTGATGATTAGGTATGCTTAAGCGTTTTTAACTAAAATAGATTCCATTACATTGGCCGCATCTTCGCACATATCTGTTGCGGTTTCAAGGGCGGCAAGGATTTCTTTATATTTTATCAGGCGGATAGCATCTTTTTCGTAAAGGAACAAATCGGCCACGGCGCGGTCAAATACATAATCGGCCTGGTTTTCCACGCTGTTTATCCTGATGCACGAATCGGCAATGTTGCGCACGTTGCGCAGGTCTTTTAACTCGCGTACTGCTTTTTCCAGGTCGATGCTTGCCTGGAGGATCAGGTCAGATAGTTTGCGGATGTGCTCATTAAAATCATCTATCCGGTAAAGGCTCATGCGGTTGGCAGCGCCCTGGATGTAATCGGCAACATCATCAATAGCTGTAGCTAATGCGTGGATGTCTTCGCGGTCAAAAGGGGTAATAAAGTTTTTGCCCAGTTCCAGGTATATCTGGTGGGTAAATTCATCGCCTTTGTTTTCAAGCTTGTCAATTTGTTTAAACAGCTCTTCGCGGGTGGTGGAGTTATTGGAGTTAACAGCCTCTACCAAAATAGTAGCCATTGCTACTACATTGTTTGCTGCCTGCTCAAATAAAGGAAAAAATATTTTTTTGTCCTTAGGTACAAAGTATTGGAAAATGCTGTTTAATGACATGATGCTTAAAATTGGTGTAAAGGTACGGTTGCTATGTTAAATTAATGTTAACTTTTTAACACTGGTATATTGGGGAAAGGTAAAGTTTGTTTTGCTCTTTGCAAAGTAAAGCCAAAAGTTGATCCCAACCCCTCGGTACTGCGCACATTAATGGTTTGCTGGTGCGCCTCAATAATGTGTTTTACAATGGCCAGGCCCAATCCAGATCCCCCAATTTGGCGCGACCGGCTGGTATCTGTGCGGTAAAAGCGCTCGAACAGGCGCGGTAAAAACTTTTCTTCAATGCCAATGCCATCGTCGGTAACTTCAACCAAAACCTGATCGTCAAGTACAAAAAGGCTTAATGATGTGCTTCCTTCTTCTTTACCGTACTTAAATGAGTTATCAATCAGGTTAACCAATACCTGCCTTATTTTTTCCCTGTCGGCATATACAATGATGCCTTCATCATATTTCTGCTTAAAAATCAGCTTAATTTTGTATTGCTTGCCTTTTATCTCGAGCGATTCAAAAACCTCTTTAATCAGGTCGTTGATCTTGAACTTGCTGTAATTGATGGGTATCTCGCCCGATTCCAGCTTCGAGATCTCATCCAGGTCCTTAATAAGGTAGCTTAACCTATCCACATTTTTAGAGGCTTTTTCCAGGAACTGACGCGCCATCTCGCGGTCTTCCATGTCGTCATCCTGCAATGCTTCAATGTATCCCTGTATGGCAAAAAGCGGGGTTTTAAACTCATGCGAGATATTGGATAAAAAATCGCGGCGAAATTTTTCCTGTTTGCGCAGGTCGTCAATCTCTGATTTTTTTTGTTTTGCCCATTCTTTTACCTCCTGCTCCACATCGTCAATGGGGTTGGCGGTTACATGTTCGCCCAGGGCATCGCGCAAATCGCGGCCCAGTTTTAAATTGTGGATGAGTTTATAAATAAGTTTGATGCGCGAGTAAATATACTTTTCTATCAGGTAGTAAAATACAAAGTAGCTTACCGCTATGGTAATGGTGAAAGTAACCATCACATCATACCATTTATGCTGAAAATAAAAGTTAACCGCCGATAGGGTTATGGCAACCCCGGTTGCGGTAATTAAAACCAGTACACGCAAATTCATAGCGTAAAGCTACAATTTATAGATCACTAAAGCCCAGCGGAAAGGCCACTTCCAGGTTAATTTAAAGTTATCAATTTGTGCTTTTTTTAGCAGTGTTAATAATTCCCGTTTTTTAAAACCCCGCTTTACTGATAGTGGCCCATCGTAGCGTACCATTTTATTGCGGGTTAAAACGTGTGTAATGAAGATAACCGCATAATACAGCGCCCAATGGCGGTGCAAATCGGTAATAATTATTCCCTTTTGGGCCGATGCATACATATTTTTAATCATCGTGATCCAATGTTCGTCGTCAAAATGATGCGTAAACAAGTTGCTGATAATGATATCGTGGCTGCCTAAAAGATGGGTATCGTTTATTACATCGGCCTGCACATAGCTAATATTGGCAAACGTTTTGGACGCATTGTGCGCATAGTTTATAGCCGCAGGGGCAGCATCAATACCGGTAAGTTTTAGGGCCATTTGCTGTTGCGTTGCCCATTTGGCAATGGAAACCAGCGTATCGCCGCCGCCACAGCCCCAGTCGCATATAGAATATCCTTGCTTTACCGGGAAGTTTTTTAAAGCGGTTATTGCTTCCTTATGCCCGCCAAACCATGAATTTACCTTGCCCAGGCCTTCCAACACAGGGGCTATCTCGCTGTCGGGCAAGTTTAGGTCGTCCATGATTTCGGCATCAAAGGCGCGGTGTTTTAAATTGGGCATGGTATCAATACAATAACCTTATGAAAAAGGTTTTCCGTGAGTTTTACTAATCAGGTACCTGGATAATGGCGGCAAGCCGTTTAACAGGCGAAGTGTAAGGGCGGTTGTGTTGTTATTGCCAAACAGGCGCTGCAATTGCCGGCCTACCCATAACCGCTGCGCAAATTGCCGGTTCCAGGCATCGGTATAATCGGCCTCTAAAGCTATGCGGTTATTTTCATAAAATTTGCCGGTTTTGTAATGGCTGATAATTTTTTCTGACAGGATTTTGGCCGAGTGAATAGCCATGGTCATGCCGTTACCGCATAATGGCGCTATCATCCCGGCGGTATCGCCGCTCATTAAAATATGGTTATCAACCGGGGCTTTTTTTTCAAAAGAGATCTCGTTAATTACCTCGGGCTTATCCAGTAAAAACTCGGCATTGGCAAATATATCGTCGAGATATGGATTTTTGCGGATAACGTTTTCTTCTAACCCTTGCAGGCTGCCGTATTTGCGTAGGTCATCGCGGTGCGCCATGTAGCACATGCAATATCTGTCGCCATCGGTTTTACTCACGCCGCAATAACCATCTTTATAGTTATTAAGCTGGATAAGATCCTGCGGCAAATCCATTTTTATATGGAATTTTACGGCCAGGTAGGGGCTGCGTTTATAAAAGAAGGGCCGCTTCAATTTTTGATCGAGGTTTGACCGTTTGCCGAACGAGCCTATTACCAGCGGGGCTGTTAATACTTCGCCGGGCGTAACCACCTCAAACTGATTGCCGGTGTAGCGTACATCCTCCACCCTTGTACCCGTCATAAAATTTACGCCTTCTATTGTCGCTTTATGGTATAAAAAATTGTCGAGGGTATATCTGCTTAACCCGAAGCCGCCCAAATCAAGCTTTTGAGCAAATTTAACGCCCGAGGCAGCGGTAACCTCCAACCTGTTAATGCGGGCAACATTCAGTTGATCGAGGTTGATATCTAAAGTATTTAAAAACGGGATTACTTCGTTAGAGATGTATTCGCCACATACCCGGTGCATGGGGTATGTTTTTTTTTCGATGAGGGTAACCTTAAGCCCGGCGCGGGTTAATAGTATCGCGTTAAATAATCCCGCAAGGCCGCCGCCAACTATAATTACATCGTTCATAGGCTTTAGCAAGACATTTCCAATATCATACCCTCAACCGTTAGCCCGGGCCCAAAAGCAAAACTCATGATCTTTTGATCAATCAAACTTTCGGCCTTAAGCATTTTTTGTAGTACAAACAGGATGGTGGCTGATGACATATTACCATACTGCTGCAGCGTTTCATAGGCAAAAGCATTGCTTTCCTCGGGCAGTTCCAGCGCTTCCTCTACTGCCTCCAGTATTTTGCGGCCGCCGGGGTGTACTGCATAGGCGGTTATTTCATCTGCATTAAGTTTTGCCTTTTGCAAAAAGCGGCCGGTTAAAGCCTTAATGTTTTTTTTGATCTGTTTTGATACCCGCGAGGTTAACTTCATCTCGAACCCTGTATTGCCTACATACCAGCCCATATCATCACGGGCTTCTGTCACAAATTCCGAGTAAAAGTTTTTTAAGGTAAGGCTGGTGCCAGTCCCCATGCGTTGCGAAGTATTCTCTACAAGTACTGCAGCTGCCCCGTCTGAAAACAAAGAGTTGGCCACCCAGTTGTCTAGCGTATTATCTTTTTGAAAATGGAGGGTGCATAACTCCACGCTTACTACCAAAACCTTGGCTTCGGGGTTGGCACGGCAAATATAATCTGCCACTTTAAGGCCGTTTATGGCTCCATAGCAACCCATAAAATTGATACAGGTACGTTCGGTATCGCGGTTAAGCTCCAGTTTTTCTACCAGTTCAATATCAATGCCGGGCGCGTGCATGCCCGTGCAGCTGATAGTAACCAAATGGGTAATTTGTTTGATAACATCGGTCCCGAAACCGGCAAGGCAGTTTTTAACTGCATTTACAGCTATAGCTATCGCCTCGTCCTGGTAAAGTTTTAAGCGTTTGCGGGTATCCGGAAAGGGGGTAAAGCTTCCGGATGTGTCAAAAAAAGTATAGTTGGATGGATCGGTTTCGCCAAAATCCGGGATCACGGAGTAGCGATAATCGATACCGGAGTTATCGTAAATGCTTTTTAGGCGTGCGGCGTTAGTTGCATCCAACCCAAAAGCATTCACCATAAAATGGTAAATATCCTGCTGGGCTATCCGGTTATGGGGATTTGCTATCCCGATGGCACTGATGCAACTCTCCATTTATATTTAGCTTTATTTAAGTCTGAAGTTCTAAGTCGTAAGTCTCTTTCGACTTAGAGCTTTCGACTTAAGACTTAACGACTTTACTTGCTGATCTCGGTTTCTATCGAAACATTGGCCTCGTTGGATAAAATTACGTTTTTACCGCCAACGCCAAAATCTGTCCTTAAAACCTGGAAGCCGCCTTTAAACGTGGCACTGCTACCTGCTTCAACATACGTAAAAGGTATTTCTATCAGTTTTGTTTTGTCTCTGATAGTTACGTTAAAACTGCCGGTATAGTTGTTTCCGCTTTTATGTTTAAATGAAACTGACTTTAAAATGATCTTTGGATATTTAGCCGCATCAAAGTAGTCTTCGCTCTTCAGGTGGTTATCGCGGCTTTCATTATCGGTATTAACTGTGTTTGATGCCACAGAGGCCTCGATTGAACTTGTTGCGAGGCTGGCGGGCTTAAAATTAATATCAGCGTTAAAGCCCCCGAAAGAGCCTTCGACATTAAAGCCCAGATTTTTGATTTTGAAAGTAACCGCCGATTTGGTTACTTTATTTTGCGCAAACGTGTTTGCTGCTAAAAAAAATAAAATTGCAATGCTAAATAGTTTCCTGGTCATACTGCTGCTAAGGTGATTTTCAAACATAATAATTTATCTGTAACTAATTTTTACATTAGTAAGATTAAGCAACCTGCTGCAGGTTTAATACGTTTCAACAAATAGTATTGGTTGCTTTTACCTATGGATATAAATCTGCCCGCATGAAATTGAAACAATTAATCCCCACACCATCTGCCTGGGCCCACATGCGTTTTGTTTTCTCTGTTTTTTTGTTGCCTGTTTACCTGTTTGCTTTTAGCCAGGCTACATTTGTACAGCCGGGGCAGGCTGTGCTTATATTTTTTATCTGGCATTTTCTGGCGTTCCCGGCAAGTAACGGGTATAACAGTTATTTTGATAAGGACGAGGATAGTATTGGCCTGCTGGAAAAACCGCCCGAGGTTGATATCAGCCTGTATTATTTTTCTATCCTGCTGGAGGCGCTGGCCTTTGGCCTGGGTTTTTTAATTAGCTGGGAGTTTGCGGTGGCAGTGCTTATTTATGGCATCATGTCTAAATTGTATAGCCATCCGGCTACACGGTTAAAAAAGTACGCCATCATCAGTTTTTTAACGGTATTTATTTTCCAGGGATGCTTTATCTATTATGTCACCTATTCGGCATTAAGCGGGCTTAGTTTGTTCAGGCACTGGGATACCGGGTTTATTGTAGCCGGGGCAATTTGTTCATGTTTGATAGGCGCATCGTACCCGCTCACCCAGGTTTACCAGCACGATGAAGACAGCCGCCGTGGCGATAGGACAATAAGTTTATTATTGGGCTACAAGGGGTCTTTCATTTTTTCGGGCGCTATGTTTGCACTGGGGATAGCCTGCTCATTTTATTATTGGCATCTGGAGGGCAAAATGGCCAACTTTTACTTTTTCCTGGTATGCGCGCTCCCGATATTTTTATTTTTTAATTACTGGTTTTACAAAGTAGGAAAATCGACTGCTAATGCCGATTTTAAAAACGCCATGCGCATGAACTTTTTAAGTTCGGGTTGTATGCTGGTTTACTTTGGCACCCTGGCGCTGATAAGTTAAAAGATTGAAGTATGGATGGCATGCGAATTTATAAATACAATCCATACTTCATTTTACCTATCGTACTGTTTGTGCTTTTAATGAGCCAACCGGTGAATTCGGTTTTTAATAAGCTTTTGATTTATAAAGATTACCAGGGCGCGATAATATTGGTGCTGGTTGTCGATTATTTCCTGATGTTTTTTATCCGGCACATTTATGATGTGCTACGGGGCACCCCGGCTATTATAATTACCCGCGAATTTATTTTTATCGGGAAAAAGGGCTATACGATTGCCTGGCGTGACATTGAAAGTATAGATAAAGTACAGGGGCTAAAAATGTCGCTTAGAAAAACGTGGCGTAACTGGCCCCAAATAAAAAACCCCGTAGTCAGGATTTACTACGGGTATATAGCCAGCGGAATTTCGATACCCGGTATTTTAATTGCAGGCGATGCCGAACAAATGAGCATCACGATACGGGATTATTATTTTAAGTACAGGTATGATTAGCGTGTTGTCGGCTTCGTTGGCCAATAATGCCGGCGGTTCCAATTTTATTGGAGCCAAGCTATTCATAATGCACAGCCTTAGTTGTGAGCCCGTATTCGCTCCTTAGAGATTCTGAGATTTATTCTTTTTTTTCCATATAAATTTTATCATCCCCATCTTTTGAAAATCGATTATAGTAAAAGATTACATATAAGACATCAATTATCAACGAAAATAATACTAGCCAAAACAAAGACCAATCAGAACCACCAAACCACCAACCACCAAATTTTATCAGGTAGCATATGACATAGCCAATGCTAAATATTGCATATGGGATTTGAAATTTTAAGTCATTACAATTCCGCCGTTTATACGAAACAAAGATCAAAGGAATCACCCCAATTAGCAAACATGCAAAGCCGAAGTGTTGAAGTTTTACCATAACAAATGCCAAAAAGAAAAATAGTGCCGAAAGGAAATCACATAGAACATAAATCCAATCCCTGGCCACCTTACCCTTGCTTAAATCTTCTAAATCACCATACAAATGAAGGTAATCTACTGTATAAAAAAGAGTAATTAGAATTTTTATGACCATCGGTAATGTAAAATAAAGAGCTAAAGATTTTACTTGGTCGGCGCTTTGTGGAATTAATTCGTAAATCATAGACCCGACGAACCCGGGATATATCAATCCATAAATTAACTTTTCCCAATGTTCTTGGCTCCTACAAATATTCATGTCTGTTATTTATATTCATTTAGCCTGTAATGTCGCTATAAATAAATACTTATTTTTATCGGTATAAACTTAATAAATATGAGCGACAATAAACCAAAGATTGTAGTGCAGGATTTCCAAGCAGGATATTTAACCTTGCCTTTTGAAAAGGGGCAGTTTAAAGAATTTGTATCGTCACTATTAGGACAACCTCAAACGATTAACAAAATTATCTCCGGGCAATTTGAAATTCATTTAAAAGATTTACAAAACTTTAATGATTTGATAGATCAGAGAATTACTCAACAGAATAATGGGGCATTAATACAATTAAAAACACAAATATTCTTCTCAGATAATTCTTCTGTCTTATTAAGTTCTTTAAATGAGTTACTTACATACAATGAAGTAAAACCTATAATTTCTGAAAAAGTAACTATGACTTGGGGTTATTTAATACAATTTGCAGATAAAACCATTCCCGAAAAACAAGAAATAGAATTGACTATTTCAACTAAACACGATCGAGGTATAGCTGATCTAATAAGGGTGAATCTGATATTAACAGAATCGGTTTTAAAAGTGGATGAAATAGGCCATTTTGAAATAAACATCAGACATACCGCGCGGAGTTGGGGTAACGATATCGAAACCCTCTTAACCAACCAAATTAATTCTATATTATTAAAAGATGATAGTTTTAAGTTATTTATTGCAAACCACAGATTTTCAATTGTTACATCAATCGCTGCCATAATATCATTTGCAGGTATTTATAGTTTAAATTTACGCAATGAGGCTTATTTAAAGGAGGCCCAAAAAATCGTTGCCCCTTTTATTAAGAACAATAGCATCAATGATAAAGTCAATTACCTAATAAATTTTAGCACTACAGACCACACAGATTTCGCTTCTGCCCAATTTCTCTTTTGCTGCTTTTTAATAATACTAATCTCGATCATCTTTGGTGTCACGATTCTTGAAATGATAGATTTCAAAAATTATTCATTTATCGTACTGACTCGAGAATCAAAAAAGAACAGAGAAGATGTTTTATTAAAGCAAAGAAAACAAACATCAGCATTTATAATTTCATATCTCGGAAGTATAATAGCTAGTATAATCGCAGGTTTTATATATGCGTTTTTAACAAAATAGAAGTTTTCTTGCTATATATTTCTCAACTCTCCTTTTCGTAAGCAGCACGCTAGTGAAAAGTTTTTGAACTGYTGATATGAATTAAATAAATGTAGATAGAGGTCATCCTCCTCTAAAACTCCACATGCACCCTTAACGAAAACACATTCACCGGCCCGCGGTCTTTATTATACGCCGGGTTTACAATAAACTGGTAATCGGGCGAAAGCCAGAATTTTTTTTGATAGGCGTTAATCTTGTAATACAACTCGGCAATCAGCTCGTTGCTGTAATTTAACTTGCCATCGCCTATAATAAAGCCGTAACCACCTGCGGCCAGGTAATCGCGGTGCGGGGCAGATAGGCCGTTTGCCACAAATGCAAGGCCAAGTTCGTCGTCGCTGCGTTTCCAGGAGTTGCCTTTTAACACGCCTCCAACGCTTAATGAGCGGTCTATCTCGGTAAAATACCAGGTTTCGGTGTGTCCGTCGTTATAGCTCAGTTTGGCAAATACGCCAAAATCTTTGCTCAGGTACTGGTCGGCGCTGATGCCGAAACCGTATTTGTGTTTGCCATAAACTAAATTGGGATCAACCACGGGGTTAACAGCGCTTGCGGCAAGGGCATCGCGGTAGTTACCCATTTTGCCATTATTGCGGAATCCTAAAATGCGCACGGTCCCTTTATTACCATTGATGGTATATCGCCTTTCATACTCCATTGTTTGCGTGTTGGCCTTGCCAACTTTGGCATCCCAGATGGCTCCGTTGGCGGTAGTTGTCGACATGGTGAAGGCAAATCTCAGCGTCCAGTTGGGCATACCTAATTCGGTATGGATACCCATGGCATAGCCCCGGGTGTTGGCGGGGTAATCCCAGGCACCGTTATCCATCAACGACCAGTTCATGAACTGCGAGCGAGGGTCGTGGCTAAATTCGTTACCGTCGTAAAAGTCGGCCATGCCAAATTTACCTGCAGTTACCGAAAAATAGCGTTTGCTTTTTAAGCCGGCAAGCTGGTTATTATCGTCCTGCAGGGTATCTTTCTCTTTTCCCCATTCAAAATTTTGGGTAAAGTACAGGCGGGCGATATAAATTTTAGGCTCCGAGCCGCCAACACGAAAAGTTTCGCCATTGGGGAAACCCGCAACCCCCAGGGTTTTACTCAAGCCCGATCCGCCTGACAATTCGGGATTAAAAAAAGCCGACGCGCCTTTCCAAAGCCTGGCCCCGCCAAAAAGCGTGGTGGTGATTGAGCTTTGCGTTTCTGATTGGGTAAGCAAACTATTATCGCCGGTATAATTGGCCCCGAAGGATGGTTTATACTGGGTAATAACCGTTTGCTGGAAATGGAAGTTAAACCGTTGCTGTTTAAGCGTATCCTGTGCCTTTGCTGTAAGTATGGTACACAACAGCGGCGTTATAAAAAGTAAAGATTTTTTCATGTGTAAAAGTTGATGCTGAAACGATTATCGGGGCTTATGGTTTGCACTCCAGGTAAAATTGCTGTAAGTACGCTACCATAAACTGATGACGCTGTTGGGCCAGTTGGCGGCCGGTTGGGGTGTTCATCTTATCTTTCAGTAGTAATAGTTTTTCGTAAAAGTGGTTGATGGAAGGGGCAGGCGAATTTTTATACTCGTCTTTACTCATTTTTAAATTGGGCTCAATTTCGGGATTGTAAATTTCACGCCCTTTAAAACCTCCGTAGTTAAATGCCCGTGCTATGCCAATAGCGCCAATGGCGTCAAGGCGGTCGGCATCCTGTACAATAGCCAGCTCGGGCGAGTGGAAGGTTTGTTTATCAAAGCTTGATTTGAACGACATATGCCGGATAATTTGCTGCACATGTTCAATAACAGCCGCATCAACATCCTGGCTCAGCAAGTAGTTGCCGGCAGTGCGCGGTCCTATTTCCTCATCGCCGTTATGAAATTTACTATCGGCAATATCATGAAGCAATGCGGCAAGTTCAACAATAAGCGGATCGGCTTTTTCGGTTTGGGCTATCAGTTTGGCGTTGGTCCAAACACGGTGTATATGCCACCAGTCGTGGCCACCTTCGGCATTTTTTAGCGTTTCACGTACAAATTGTACGGTATTATCTATCAATTTTCCTGTTTCCATCCGGCTGCAAATATACATTACCCGGCGAAAAAGAAACTTATTTAATGCAAATTACGCGGCGGCTGTATTTTCTGTGGCTATCAGTTCGTGTACCTCAACCTCCAATATGGCAGCTATCTGGAAAAGCCTTTCCACTGTTATTTTGGTATAACCAAGTTCTATTTTACTATATGCATTTTGCGATATTTTTAGCTTTGCAGCCAGGTACTCCTGCGTATAGGATAACTGTTCCCTGGTTTTCCTGATGTTGGCCGCAATAGCCTTCACTTTATAATTCAGCGTATCTTTCATTACTACTAATAACGTGTTAACTAACTATTGTTTACGATATTAATAGATCTTTGGATTTTTTGTTTTTAATTTTTTTTTCTAACGGGCTCAAAAAGAGGGTGTAAAACCCGTTTTTTACAAAATGAAACAAGGTATTACCAATGTGTTTTTAACCAATAATTTAAAGTGAGTTTAACCTATGTGAAACAGGGTATGGTGTTTAAGGAGGCTCTATTTGAACATCATCTTTTAAATTCAGCTTAAAAATAGAAGTCCGACAGTTTTTCCTCAAAAAACACCACCAGGGCCGGTAGTATATATTAACTCATAGTTAGACTGTTTTTTCAGGATCTTTATTGGGGTGTTGTACCTAAAAAAATCTTTTTTAGACAACAACTCAACGCCATACCATTTAATGTTATAATTCCCGAAATCAGGTTTAGGCAATACCGGATTAAACATTACAGGCTTTTCATAGTTATCAATACATGAAAGCATTGGTATTAAACTGCACACTGAAACCATCGCCCTTGCCATCAAATACCGAAGCGTTGGCCAGGGAAGTTGTACATGCGCTGGAAAAACTTGGCGCCAAAACAAAAATCATCCGCGTGGCAGATTATGATGTAAAAACCGGCTCAAAATCAGACATGGGCGAAGGCGATGGCTGGCCGGCAATACTGAAAGAATTATTAGCCGCAGATATATTGATTATGGCTACCCCAACATGGATGGGCACGTTATCAAGTATAGCCATGCGGGTTATGGAGCGCATAAACGGCTTATACCCGGTTAAAGATGATGAGGGCAGGCCTGTTACTTACAATAAAGTAGCGGGCTTTGTAGTTACCGGCGAAGAAGACGGCGCCAGGCATGTAGTTACCGAAATAGCGGGCGGACTAATGGACGTTGGTTTTACCATAGCCCCACAATCATATACGTACTGGAACAATGGCCCCGGGCCAGGCAAGGCTTATCTCGATTCGGAATTCAGAAAAGATTGGTCGAAACAAACTGCCAAATTGGTTGCTGCAAATGTAATTGCAGTGGCTAAGGCATTAAAAAAAACACCCATTCCGGCGTAGGAACAGGCGTATATCTGGTCAGCAGATTATCAATCAGTCTTTTTTTACAAAGTTTCCTGTTTCGTCAAAAATCAGGTCGCCTCCCTTTATTTCAGCCTCATAAAAGGTTTTGCCGGCAGCATCGGTAACTTTTCCGGCCTCCTTTATCTTTGCACCTTTGTAATGTGATGCAACATACGGGGCAATGCTTTGAGGTAACGCGCTTATTTTTATGGCGTTTACAATTTCAACAAAAGTACCGGTTGGCGTAAACACAGCAGAGTTATCCTCTCCTGATTTGCCACCCCAGTTGGCCTCGTAATTGCCTTTTTCTTTTTCCCAGTTTACCTTGGTTGCAGCAGGGTATTTGCTGGTTAATGCCGATTTTACTGTGGCCGGAACATCTTTTAACTTAATGTCCTGTGCCATAACAACGCCCGAAGCAAGGCCGAGCGCCATTAAAAAAGATAGTTTCTTCTTCATGATAAATTTAATTTACACAAGGATAAACTACCAATCTGGAGAAATGCTGGCCGCTTTTTGTAGAAAATTTGGATAATGAAATGATGTTCAGCTAATCCCTAAAACTCATATTTCGACTCGGAGGAAATCACGCGTTTCCGGCGTTCCACATCGGTTTCCAGGCTATGGTCGTAAGTGTTATCGGTCACGGTAATATTCAGGTCTTTATCCCTGTCGGCCATGTACATATTGGCCTCGGCTGTTTTGGCAACGGCAACATCGTACGGCCCCTTGGGCGACATTAGTTTAACAAGTACCGGCAAACATTCAAATAAAATGAACAGATAGCCAATAAATGAGATAGCCATATACGTGTCGAGATCGCGGGTGCCATTTTCATTGTATGATAGCTGGCCCAGCGCCCAGTTTCGGTCAGAAAAACCGGCCACATTGGCCAGGCTATCCAGCTGATGATCGGTAAACAGCCGGGTACTGTTTAGCCCTTCATAATCTTTGCGATGTCCCAGGTATTCGTCAAGCTGACCCAGGTTGTCGGTAACCGTTTTCAGGCGCGCTTCTTTTTCTTCCAGCACGGCTTGTTTTTGCTTGGCGTAGGTGCCGTAGCCGGTGATGCCCGATGTTTGATTGGTTTTATCGCCAAAAACCTCCTGGTTAAGCAGGAAACGGCTCCGGTTAATATCTTTCTCGAGCGAATCTTTTTCCTTTTTCAGATCGCTGGTTTTACCCATCTCCATGGCATACTTTTGATTGTACGTTTTTTCGAGGGTATCAATTTTACGGTGCTGGCCTTTAAGGTATGACAGTTTTAATTTCTGACGGATCTCTTTGTCAAATATCTTCAGTTCCAGGGGGCGCGATATTACAATCCCAATCATTATCGCCAGTAATATCCGGGGTGATGCCTGGAGTATCTGCTGGTTGGTTGTCCCCTCTTTATTAATGCTCGATACAATGTACCTGTCCATATTAAAAATGGCCGTTCCCCATAATAAGCCAAAAAGTATTGCAAAGCCAACAGCAAAGGCATCGCCGTTAAAAACAAAGTACATGGCATAGCCTCCCGAGAGAGATGCAAACAATGCCGTGAAAAATATGGTAGCCCCAATGCCCACATACTTATTATGCTCGATGGGGTATTTTTTAAGTGTATCTATATGCGCTCCTGAACAAAACCAGAAAAAGCGGGTAACTTTTTTCATGTATATCGTTTTTTTAAATAGATGCCGGTTAATATTTTTGTCAAATTATCAACCCGACTATCCGCCATTTGCCCGGCAAACATGGTTAAAAAAGCATATTGTGCAGCAAATCATATAATAAACGCTCTTAGGCATTGATTGTTACAAAAATTGCGTGTAATTATTTGCATTGGAAAAAAAGCTACCTTTGGATTATAATTTTATTGATCATGAACGAGATAACCGTACAGGAATTAAAAGAGAAAAGGGAAAAAGGCGAAGATTTTCAGCTAATTGACGTTAGGGAAGATTTTGAATATGAAACATCAAACCTTGGTGGATTATCTATCCCCCTTGGCGGCATTTTAATTGAGAGCGAAAAAGTATCTAAAGATAAACCGGTAGTGGTAATGTGCCGCAGCGGCAAGCGCAGTGCAGCAGCTATTATGCAGCTGGAGCAAAGGGGTTTTACTAACCTGTATAACCTGCGTGGTGGCATTTTAGCCTGGGCCGCCGAGATCGACCCTGACTTAAGTGTATATTAATCATGGCTTTTAAATTAATACTTAACGTGCTGTATACCATTGGTTTGGTGTTATGCGCCTTTGTGGCTTACCGGTATTTTATGGCCAAAAGCTACCCGGTTATGGCTGCAGCTATTGCCGTGGGCCTGGTGGTAGTTTTCTTGAAAATAAGACTGTTAAAAGACGTAAAGAACTCGCAAAAAAAGGTGTAACTTCATTGCATGTTTATAGCAATATTAGGAGTTATCGTGCTCGTGGTGGGCATCGTACTCAAACGCTCGCCCGAACCGGCCAGCCACTTTAGTAGTACCATAAGTATAGTTGGCGGGGCATTGGTGGTTATTGGCTTGCTGCTATCCAGTTTCAAGGTTATTGAGCCGGGAAAGGTAGGTGTACAAGTGCTTTTTGGCAAAGTGCAGGACCATATATTAGAAAGCGGCCTGCATGTTGTTAACCCCGTTGTCGAGATCACAACCTTTGATGTGCGCTTACAAACCTACACCATGAGCGCCGTTCATGACGAAGGCTCAAAAGAGGGTGACGATGCAATCCGGGTACTGTCGTCTGATGGTCTTGAGGTGGCTATTGATCTTTCTGTTCAGTACAAGGTAAATGCCGATAAAGCGCCGTTTATTATGCAAAATATTGGCGAAGACTACTTGGAAAAAATAGTGCGCCCGGTTTCCAGAACGGCTATCCGCGATAACGCTGTTAATTATGCGGCTGTCGATCTTTATTCAACCAAGCGACAGGAGTTTCAGGACAGGATAAACAGGTTTATTACGGCCAACTTTGCTAAACGGGGCCTGGAATTGCAACAGATCCTGGTGCGTAATATCACCCTGCCAGCCTCTGTAAGGGCCAGCATCGAGTCAAAAATAAATGCAGAGCAGGATGCCCAAAAAATGCAATTTGTATTGCAAAAAGAAAAGCAGGAAGCCGAACGTAAGCGTGTAGAGGCCCAGGGTATTGCCGATTACCAAAAAATCCTTTCGACCGGTTTGTCGGATAAACAACTACAATATGAGGCTATTAAAGCCCAGATTGCTATAGCCACTTCGTCAAACGCCAAAGTGATCATCATGGGCGGCGGCAAGGGAAACCCGATAATGCTGAGTGATAAATAATACACACGAATTTTGCACACGAATTTTTTCTAATTGGATCGAATTTCACGAATTATAGACGGACTTCCGAAGTTTGAAAAACTTCGGAAGTCTTTTAGTTTAGCCTGTTTTTAATTGTAAACTTGAATCCTAAAATCACATTGAGAAGATTATGGATTACTGGAAATTTACATCCGCAGCCGGCTGGTTTTCAACGCTATTGCCCGACAATTGGTCGGAATATGACGATGACGAAGGCACGTATGCTTTCTTTAATACAGATAAATGGAGCGGCAATTTACGGATAACGCCAAATAAGTGGGAGAATAGCTCCGACCCCGATATAGCGAGAGCGATTATCGCGGGTGAGTTGAAAAGTAACCCGAAAGCCGTAGCTACGAAAATAGGAAACTGGGATGCTGCCTTTTATAGTCAAAAAGGCAGTGATGAAACGCTCAACTACTTCTGGACGACCGGAACCCAAAACTTTATATTTATATGCTCCTTTTCGGTTAATATAGCGTTTCTTGGAACAGATGCCCACGACAAAGAACTGTGCATTGTAGAGAAGATACTTTGCAACATTGAAATAAATTGGGACTGAAAACATTATACCTGTTTACATTTCGCAAAAAACAAAAAGCTTTTCCGGCTTATCGCTTTTTTTAAAGAAAACACCCTGAACAATGATAAATCCAATAGATAAACTTGAAACTAAATGGCAGCCAATTGTTATGTTTTATGGATTTGCCATCTTACTGATCATCGTTGGTGCACTCATTTCGCCCACCAATTTAGCCGGGGCGGGGCTCGACTTACTCTTCATCCTGATTGCCGTCATCGGTAACATCGTTCTGCTTTTCCGATCGGTATTTAAACTAATAAAACAAGGCAAAATCTTCCGGATGGCTGTAACAATTCACGCCGTAGTATTTACGCTGTGGTTCGGGACTATAATGTTTACTATTATCTACGCTGCAATAACATCATCAAAATAAAAAGCCACCCCATCCGGGCGGCTTTTATCATTCTCAGGAAGGTAATATAAATATCGTTATGTTTAGCCGAATCGATAATTCGTGAAATTCGATCCAATTAGAAAAAATTCGTGTGCACTTATTCGTTTGCCCGATGATGCTGCGATACCAGCTTATCTACCGGGTAACCCATCGCTTTACATTTGGCCACAATTTTGTCGAATTCACCCTGCGGCATGGTTGGCTTGCGGTTCATGATAAACAGGAATTTAAAATCGGGGTGGCCAACAACGGCGTAGGAGTAATCGTCGGCAATATCAATAACCCAGTAATCAACCTTAATTGGCCATATAAACTGGGCTTTCATTTGGGCCGCATTATCATCTTTATCCGGGAAAAGCTTTGATTTATAGGTTTTCACCTCGTTATCATCTCCCTTTTTAGCTATTGTTACTACATTATAATAGCCGTCTTTGTTCAAGGTATAATTGGTCGTGGTTTCTTTGGTATCCTTATCAAACATAGTTGGTATTGATGACAATGAATACCATTTGCCCGAAAACTTGTTCAGATCGACCTTAACTACCGGTTTATTAACCGGACCAGCCATACTGGTAATAAATAATAGGAGTGCCGTGCAAATTGCTTTCATAAACTAAAAAAATAACGCCCCGTTTATTCCAATTTACGGAATAACGGAGCGTTAAGATTTTATTAGTGTATAGCGGCAGGTTGTGAGCCCGCTTTGCTTAAAATATCCGTCATTGCGAGGCACGAAGCAATCCCCTACATGCCAAGTCCCACATAGTTCGGGATTGCTTCGTGCCTCGCAATGACATAAAAAACGAGCTCATTTGTAAAGTAAGGAGGGCTCTTATTTTACCAATGTGCCAATGGCTTCGCCGCTGGCTATTTTCATGAAGTTGCCTTCTTTGTTCATATCAAATACAATGATAGGTAGCTTGTTTTCCTGGCAAAGGGTAATGGCGGTCATATCCATTACGTTTAAGCCTTTATCATACACTTCCTGGAAGCTGATCTCATCGTAACGGGTAGCTGTTGGGTCTTTCTCCGGGTCGGCGGTGTAAATGCCGTCAACGCGGGTGCCTTTTAATACCACATCGGCTTTAATTTCAATGGCACGTAATGATGCAGCAGTGTCGGTAGTAAAGTATGGGTTACCGGTACCGGCGCCAAAAATCACTATTTTACCAACCTCTAAATGGTGCATAGCGCGGCGGCGAATGTATGGTTCGCAAATTTGCTCCATTTTAATAGCCGACTGCAGGCGGGTTTCAACACCAATACTTTCTAAGGCATTTTGCAGTGCCATACAGTTAATAACGGTGGCCAGCATGCCCATATAATCGGCCTGGGCGCGTTCCATGCCCGATTTTTCGGCGCTCAAACCCCTGAAAATATTACCGCCGCCAACTACTATCGCAATTTCCATTCCTGTGTCGTAAACACTTTTAATATCCTGGGCGTATTGCAAAACCTGTGCATTATCAATGCCATATTGCCGGGTACCCATAAGCGATTCGCCCGAAAGCTTCAGTAAAATTCTTTTGTACTTCATTTGGTGTGATTTGTTATTAACAGAAATAAAGGGAACTTGCTTTTGTAGATATCATGAATTGATAAAGCGTTGTTCATATGAGGTGTCGTTCCGCAAAAGTAGCGAATAAAAATTAGTGTTAAAATTTTATGTTGTCTTTGTTAATAAATGACCGTTAAGGTAAGTTGCTTCTACCTCAAAATCAGCATTAAAAACAACCATATCGGCAATAAAGTTTTTCTCAATTTTGCCTTTTTTACCGTGTTTTGCCAATTCGGCCGGGTATAATGAAGCCATGTTAACGGCTTCGGCTAAATCAATACCCACTTGCTTTACGCAGTTTTCAACGGCTTTTAACATCGTAAGCGACGAACCGGAGAGGGTTCCGTCGGGCATTACATATTTATTGCCTACTAATTGATGCTGGTACGCACCTTCGGTTGTTGAGGTAACGGCATCGGTAATTAAAAACAGTTTATCGCCCAGCTCGCGTTTGGCCAGGCGTATCATAGCCCAATCTACATGGTTACCATCGGCTACAATGCTGGTATACGGCCGTTCTTCAAAAATAGCGGGGATATAGCCCGGTTCGCGATGGTGCATTTGCGGCATGGCGTTAAACAGGTGGGTTACCGCGGGGATGGGTTTGTTTAAAAACGCTTTTCCCTCGGCATAAGTAGCATTGCTGTGGCCCGATGATATGATAACGCCCGCGTTGTGCAGGAAATCAATCACTTCCTGGTCCTGCAGTTCGGGTGCTATGGTAATCATTTTTATTTCGCCTTCGGCGCGTTCTACCCAGCCTTTTACCTCGGCAAGGGTAGCTTTCTTGATATACTTTTCGGGATGAGCGCCTTTTTTTGCCGCGTTCAGATAAGGCCCCTCCAGGTGTAATCCCCAAAAAGCGCCCTTCGCTTGTTTGCGATAGGCTTTAGCTGCATCAATTCCCGCTTCAACAATCTCATTTGTATTGGTGCCTATAGTAGCAAAAACGCCGGTGGTGCCCTGGTTAAGCAAATCGCTTTCCAGGCGTTCCAAAGCAGCTACCGTTGGCGTGCCCGCGAATAATAAGCCGCCGCTGCCATAAATCTGCAAATCGATAAAGCCGGGGGCAAGGTATGAGCCTTTTAAATCATGCTTACCGGCATCAGCGGGAATGGCTGTATCATCAATAACATCGATAATGATGTGGCCTGAGATTAAAACGGCTTTGCCCTGGGTAATTTGCCCATTGCTGATGAGTTGGAGATTGTGGAGTGCTGTTATCATGATACCTGAAGTTTTACCTACATGTCATTGCGATGAACTACGGAGACGACTCACCCCGACATCGCTTCGCTCGTCCCTCTCTCCGGCTGCGCCGCATAGAGGGGCGGAAAAGTTTTTTTTCTTCCTCAACCCTCTTTGCGCGACGCGGAGAGAGGGTGGTCGGGCGTAGCCTCGACCGGGTGAGTCGTCGCCGAAATCCGAAACAATATTGCAAAAAAAATCCCCCTCGTTTAAAACGAGGGGGATAATATAATTAAGCTCCTAAAGCTACCCGCTTAAATGCGGTTACTGTGAGGCCTTTTTCAACGGTGGCCAGGAACTGGGCAACGTTTTTAGATGAATCTTTTACAAACTCCTGGTTTAACAGGGTTGAGTCTTTGTAGAACTTGTTCAGTTTACCTAAGCTGATTTTTTCAACCATTTCTTCTGGTTTACCTTCAGCGCGGATCACGTCTTTAGCAATTTCCAGTTCACGCTCAATAACAGTGGCATCAACGCCATCTTTATCAACCGCAATTGGGTTCATAGCTGCAATTTGCATAGCAACATCTTTACCAGCTTCATCAGCACCTTCAGGGTTTGAGTTTAAAGCTACCAATACACCTAAACGGAAGTTGCCGTGTACATAAGCGATAACTTTTTCGCCTGTGATGATCTCTAATTTAGAAACACCAATTTTTTCGCCGATTTTACCGGTTTTGTCAATAACAGCTTCACCAATAGTAGTAGTGGTGTTTTCTGTATCGATAGAAAGCGCGTAAAGTTCTTCGATGCTTTTTGGCTGGTTTTCAACTGCTTTGTTAGCAATTTCGTTAGCGAAAGCGATGAACTCAGCATTTTTAGCCACGAAATCAGTTTCGCAGTTAAGCTCGATGATAACACCGGTTTTGCCATCGGCGCTGGTGCGCGATATAACAACACCTTCATTTGATTCCCTGTCCTGACGGCTTGCTGCAACTTTAGCACCTTTTTTTCTTAAAAAATCGATAGCTGCTTCAAAATCACCGTTAGTTTCGGTTAATGCTTTTTTGCAATCCATCATACCGGCACCAGTTTGCTGGCGCAGTTTATTTACGTCGGCTGCAGATATTTGTACTGTAGACATCTTTTTTTGTTTTAAGTGGTATGTTATGAGTTATAGGCCACCGGCAAATTTAATATGCCCCTGTAACCTGTAACTGTATTTAGTATTAAAAAATACAGGTTGTAAAGTATCGGTATATATACCTTAATTCTACAACCTATATGGAAAAAGTCGTAAGTATTAAGCCTAAAGCCTAAGAGTAATTCCAGACTTAGTACTTAGTACTTACGACTAAAATATAATTACTCTTCTGTTTCGGCAGGTGCTTCAGTGTCAGCTTCTGCTACCACGTCTGCAACTTCGGCTGTTTTCCTGGTTCTTTTACCGCCTTCGTTTTCGCTGCGGTCTTTTACTTCAGGAGCATCAGCTTTTGATTTAGCTGCAACTGCTTCTTTTTCTGCTTCGTCTTCTTTATCGCGTTTGCGTTCTTCCAAACCTTCTTCAATCGCTTTGATGATAATGCTGGTAATCAATGAAATTGATTTGGTAGCATCGTCATTCGCCGGGATAGGGAAATCGATGTTTGAAGGATCAGAGTTGGTATCAACCATAGCAAATGTAGGGATGTTCAACTTCAAAGCCTCAGAAACAGCGATGTGCTCTTTCTTAACGTCGATCAAAAATAATGCTGCAGGTAAACGGTTCAAATCAGCAATACCACCTAAAAGGGTTTCTAATTTGATACGCTCACGTTGTATCATCAGTCTTTCTTTTTTAGAAAGGTTGCTATAAGTACCATCTTTAGTCAATTTATCGATGTTTGACATCTTTTTGATCGACTTACGTACGGTTGCAAAGTTGGTTAACATACCACCCAACCAACGCTCGGTGATGTATGGCATGTTTACACTTTTTGCATAATCAGCAACGATATCTTTCGCTTGTTTCTTTGTAGCTACGAATAATACCTTACGGCCTGATTTTACTATTTGTTTGATAGCTGCAGCAGCTTCTTCAACCTTAGTTAAGGTTTTATTTAAATCGATAATGTGGATACCGTTACGCTCCATGAAAATGTACTGTGACATTTTCGGATCCCATTTGCGGGTAAGGTGACCAAAGTGTACACCTGCATCCAGTAAATCCTGATATGTTGTTCTTGCCATTGTGTTGTCCTCCTGTGATTAACGTTTACTGAATTGGAATCTCTTACGTGCTTTCTTACGACCTGGTTTCTTACGCTCAACCATACGGTCATCGCGAGTCATAATACCTTTAGCGCGTAATGCTGGTTTCTTTTCAGGATCCAGTTCAACAATGGCTTTAGCGATAGCTAAACGAACGGCTTCTGCCTGTCCTTTTACGCCACCACCTGCAACATTTACTTTAACATCAAATTTTCCGGTGCTACCAGAAACCTCAGTGCTCTGAGTTACGATGTACTGTAATGGCAATGTTGGGAAGTACTCTTTGTAATCTTTACCGTTAACGATGATCGCACCACTTCCTTCTGTAAGGTAGATGCGGGCAACGGCTGTTTTTCTTCTGCCTGAAGTGTTAGTTGTTGGCATTTTTTTTCTCCTTTGAAATTAAAAAGTTAAATGGTTGTTGGATTTTGGGCCTCATGTGGATGCTCGCCACCTGCATATACATACAGGTTACCAAATAATGCTTTACCCAAACGACTTTTAGGTAACATACCACGAACGGCTTTTTCAATTACGCGTTCCGGATGTTTTGCCATTAACTCCTTAGGAGAAATGAAACGCTGACCACCTGGATAACCAGTGTAAGAAACATACTGCTTTGCGCTGAATTTGTTTCCGGTCAACTTTACCTTGTCTGCATTGATAACTATTACATTATCACCGCAGTCTACGTTCGGGGTGAAATCTGGCTTGGTTTTACCACGGATGATCATTGCGATCTTAGTGGACAAGCGCCCCAAAATCTCGCCTTGTGCGTCAACAACAACCCATTGTTTGTTAACGGTTTTTTTGTTGGCTGAGACAGTTTTGTAACTTAACGTATTCACTTGCTTTAAATTAAATTGTTTAAACGTTTATTATACCCCGCATTTTCGGGACTGCAAAGATACAGCTTATTATGTTATTAACAAATAGTTTTGCACTAATTTTTAGGCCGTTATTCACCCTGCTGTTCAGGCAATTAAAACCAAAGGCTTTTGTTAACAAGTTAGCTGCGACTGCAAATGTTTATCGGTATTTGTCGCTCAAAGACGTTAAGACGCAAAAGTGATCAGATCACCGCTGCCGCCCCGATGGTTAATCGGGGCGGCAGCGATAAGACCTTGCGGTAGCCGGAGCTACAAGTTATCCGAGCTGGGGCAGCACTCGAATCATTTCACAATTTGCCATTTATTTTATAATTTTCTGAAAACATAGTAAGAAAACCCCGATGTTCCCCCCTATGGAAATTATGAACGAAAAAAATGGCGATCAACAGCCAATTACAGAAATCGATAAACTTGCTTTAATTTACATTAAAGATAAAAAGGTATTAAGTTCAAGATCGGCAGGCAAAAATACCTGGTATCTTCCCGGAGGAAAAAGAGAGAAGGGGGAAAATGACATGGAGGCGCTTGCCAGAGAGATCAGAGAAGAACTTAATGTTGAACTTATACTTTCAACTATTAAGTACATGGGAGTATTCAAAAGTCAGGCTCATGGTCACACAGCGGGAGTTATTGTAAAAATGACCTGTTATATTGGAGAATATTCAGGGACATTACAGCCGACAAATGAGATCGAGGAGATCGATTTTTTGACATTTAATGACAAAGATAAAAGTTCGCCTGTGGACAAGTTGATCCTTCAATATCTGTTTAATTCAAACTTAATCGACTAACATTGTGTCAATCGTGAAATGCCCCCCCCCCCCCGCTGCCGCAAGTGTCCTCACTTGTGGCCCGCGTGCTAAGTATGCGCCGCGCCTTTAGGACAATTTACTATGTTTCTCGTCAAACTCAATTCTTTCGCTTTGCAAATTCTGAGTCCTTTTTAAAATACAAAATTCGGGATGAAACAAAGATTCGGGATTTGTATAGTTATTACTTGGCATGGCGTTTACCTATCAGCGGGTCACAAGCCTGGAGGCGGCAGCAACGAACACTTGCGGTAGCAGGGGGGGGCAAAAAGTACTCGCGGGGGCTGATACTTCAATAAATAATTTGTACCTTAAAATCAATTCTTGAAATAGATATTTTATGATGTCACAATTATAATATATTTTCCAATGCCATCGTTTTTTACCTTATTTTCGCCGCCATTTCAGATATGAATCTTACCGATTATAGTAACGTTGATTTAAAGTTAGTTAGAGAATTAGTCAAGAACTATAATACGCTAGACTATGTCCCAAAGTTAAGGGAGATGCTCAATCCGATCTATCCTGAAAGTAAATTGAAAAAGTTTTGCAAACTGGATCTGCATAAAAAAATCAATGACCTGGTAATTGATGGCTATGAAGGCGAACAGGTTCTTAAATATCGCCTTTTTCAAGCGTTTCAACACGCTGACCTTGTTGCTGCATATGAGATCAAAGTGAAAAATAGCCGCGTCGATTTTTTAACGATAAATGGGTTTACAACCAGCTACGAGATCAAATCCAGCCTTGACAACCTCGATAAACTTGCTAAGCAATCTAATGATTATTTGACGGCTTTCGAGTTCAATAACATCGTTATCCACGAACGACATTATAACCGCTGCATTGACATCATTCCCAAGAGTTTCGGGGTAATTACCGTGGATAAAATTGGGCATTCGGTTGTTAGAAAACCCATTTTTAACCGGTCGCTACATGCTGATACCCAATTAGCATTATTGTCAAAAAAAGAGTTAAAAACGCATTATGGATTAACCGATGTGAACGTTATTAAAGATGAACTCAGTACCGCTCAGATCAATGATCGATTTAAGGTTGTATTAAAGGAAAGGTATCGTTCAAGATGGAATTTTATCGTCGAACATTCTAACGATATTTTGCCGATCGACATCCAGTTCTTTTTTAACATGAACATAAATCCTGTCAATATATATTCCTAAAGCACAAAATAACCATCGGAAATTTTGGCTTTCATGCAGTGAAGGTAATGTTCCATGGCAATTCTCTTGAACTTTGCCTGGCTTTTCCAAGGTTCAGTTTCAGCCCACATATCTTCTATCATACGCCAGCCAATATTTTCTCGGCAAAGGTAACTTAGTCGAGATCTTCGCATACGCTCGGTTGGTGCCGAAGTTAATACGTCACGTATGATGATCGCCCTGAAGTCATCAAGTTCCGGCTCTGCTCGTTTTAGGCCTTTGAAGCCATAAAAAGAATTTTCTACCGCATCATAGTAGATGAATCCCGGACTTATGCCGCCGCCACTTTCAACCACGTCCCGCTTTACGCCGGCTTGGTCAGCAAAACTATTGGCTCCAAAACTTTCAAACTTGTTCATTAGAGAATTGTCGATACGGTCAATCTTTTCGCCATGGTCCAACCCCGTGTTCGTTATCATGTGATCTATCGGACTATTCATTAATACCACATGACAAGCATCGAAAATTTTAAGATGGTCTATCATGAACTGGACAGCATCTATATCATCAAAGTTCGCAAGGCAACGTTCTTCCAGATCGACGAATAAAAAATCACGCGATTGAGCGAGGGCACTAATCTGGATCATGTCATTGGAAAAGGTTAATGCCGATGTCCGGAATGCCAGGGTCTGAAAAGCGGGCCTTAGGTCAGCTTCCTGTAGCTTGATAGAGTTGGGCTCACCGGTCCGTTGGGAATATGTACTGATCACGGGGATCACTTTTTCACTAATGCTATTTAGGCTAATTAAATGTGATGTCCGTATATCCCGTTTCCCAACTACGCCACGCAAGAATTCTACCACCTCTTTTTTCATTTTGTTGGACACCTTTAAATGCACCGGAAGATCAACAAAGATCTTATCGCTTTTGATCTGCCTAAGCGTGGGTAAGTAGATCTCATTAAAGCGTTTTGCAGGCTTAGGTTTTGTTTTTGATCCAGGTTTAGGCGCTCGTGGCTGTTGTTCGAAGTGCTTAAATATTTCGACGTATGGATACATATCTGTTCCAAAATCGAAACTGGTCAATACTTTTTTTTCTTGTTGACGTAACCTGAAAACCGGGATATAGGTTGGTGCATTCATGACTTTAATTTACTAGTATTCTATAAAATAATCTAAGTTAATTCTGACCTTCAGGTTGGCTCCAAAATGATGTGGTACTTTATTTAAGTTTTGAAGGCGGCCAATAACGATTGCGGGATGTGTCGCATAGTTCCGAGCTATCCGTCGAACTGTTCCTTCGGTGATATCGCCGGTGATCTCTTCAAGAAATGTATCAGGAAGTAACCAATCGCGCGCGAAGTCGTTCGCCTCGGCCTCTTTATTTTTATCATTTTCAACCCCATCAAAATCTTCAATAAAGACATCTTTTTTCCCATGCAGTAAAATGTGGCCTGCCTCGTGATAAAATGTGAACCAAAAATGATCGTTGGTCCTATATCTGTCAGTGATCTGTATCAATGGGGTGCCGCCTACCCATCTAGTGGCACCGCTGATGGGTGCCTTTGGCAGGCTATTAGAATAAATAACCGCGACACCTGCCTTTTCACATAGTGACTTCAATGTTGTAGGAAAGTCTTCAGGCTGAGTTTCAACCAAGGGCTTGATGCTGATCAAAGCGGCCTTGAATTCTTCTTTATTAAATTCCGGAAGCTGCTGTTGTCTTAATTTCAATTCGCCGATCCGCAACCAGGCTGCCATACTGCTTAATAAGGTCGTATAAGCGGTGCTTTTTCTGAAGCTGGTCTGTGCATAACTATCGATATAAATATTCTGCCATTGCACAGGAGATGCTACGCCATAAAATTGCAGACATTCCTCCACCATTTCAGTACTTGCTTTTTGTGTCTTTAAGTAACCAAATTTCTGAAGCTCCTTTATGGGTTGTTCTTTCAACCAGTCCATACATTGTTCCAAAAATTCTTCTTGCTCGATCCGTGCAAGTTTCTCTCGATAATGCATTTCTCTGTTCAACCAGAATTGCATATCAATACCAAGTACCTTTTCCAATAGCATGGCGGTATTGATGGTGATCGGTGCTTTCCCTGAGATTAGATCGTTCACTTTAGCTGGGGTCTTGCCGAGTCTTTCTGCTAACTCTGCCTGGCTCATTCTTAGATATTCAATCGTTTCCAATATCGTATCGCCAGGTTTTGTTAATAATTCTCTTTCTATATTAGTCTTGCTGCTCATGTGTGTTTCCTTTGGGAGATTAATGATAATCTGTCGTGTCTAAGATCTTAACGTCCGTCACTTCTATGGTCTCAATTTCACCGTTATCCTTTTTCGGGACCGGGTCATGACTGATCTCAAATAGCATTCTGTAATTTGCTGAAATATCCAATGCCCACTCGCCGTTTTTATTACCTGATAATGCATGGCAATTTGCGGCAGGTATCTGCATTAAGACTTTCAGATTCGGAGATGCCTTGATTTCGTCCAATCTAGCCTGAACCTTCTTAGCCATGGTTCCATAGGCCTTCTTAATCTCCGATGCCGAGCTCAGCTTTTTCTTGACCTTATTTGAATACGTTACCTTCATCTAATTTTTTTATTACCGAAATTCGGTAATGTTTTTAGCAAAGGTACTTAACATTTTATAAACGACAAACAATAAGGTGTTTATTTTCAGTAATTTATTTAGCCTGTGGCCGGTGTTTTCACCGCACCACTTCCAGTTGGCCTTACTGAAGTCCGGTATTACATAGATTTGCAACTGAAGCATATGCAAAAAACAAGCTCTGGCTGGTGCGGTGACAACATAGATCAGAAGCTAAAATTGAGAATCAGTTTAAAAATACAAAATCCCGGATGAAACAAACATTCGGGATTTGCATATTATTACTTAGCATGGCGTTTACCTATCAGCGGGCGCACAAGGCTGGCGGCTCGGCAACGCAAGCAAATCACTTTGCGTCTTAGCGCCTTTGCGCGCGAAATTTTCATCTTGATTGCCCCCGTCACTATAACCCTACTTCTTTTTAAACCAGGGCACAAACACACTGGTACTGGCCTGGTATTCTTTAAAAGCCGGGCCTTTGGAGCGCAGAGATTGTTCTTCGGTGGCGGGGATGCCGGTAACTTTTAATAGCAGGTACAAAATTACAGCCGGGCTAATGATAGCCAAAAATCCCCAGGGCGATCCTAACGCGAAAACGAAATAGGAAACCCACATAAGCCACTCAAAAAAATAATTGGGGTGGCGCGAGTAGTTCCAAAGGCCTATTTGGCAAATCTTCCCTTTATTGGCCGGATCACTTTTAAAGGTGGCCAGCTGCCTGTCGGCAATGGTTTCGCCGGTTACACTGATAAACCAAAGGATAAAACCGGCGTACTCCAGCGGGGATAATACAGTTTTGGTGTTAAGGCAAGAGATAAAAAAGGGAATGGCCAAAAGCACATTTGATATGGTCTGGAACTGGAAGAAAAAGAAAAACTTCTTTTCGGCATTGGGTGCCCACTCTTTACGTAATTGTTGGTAACGGCCTTCTTCATCATTTAAATGCCTGGTGATACGGGTAGCCAGGTGTGTGCCTAATCGCACGCCGGCTATTATTACCATGGCACATATCAATACCTTGCGGTCGTGATAACCGGGGGCTAAAAAAAACAGGATAATGGCAATAACCGGGAAGTTGTACGACCAAAAAATATCAACCACGCCCGCGTTTTTAATTTGATGTGCCCAAAGCCATACCAGCACCATAATGCCGCAA
Source organism: Mucilaginibacter sp. P4_D1 (assembly GCF_056401935.1). Lineage (NCBI taxonomy): Bacteria > Pseudomonadati > Bacteroidota > Sphingobacteriia > Sphingobacteriales > Sphingobacteriaceae > Mucilaginibacter > Mucilaginibacter sp. P4_D1. The sequence goes on along the minus strand of NZ_JBFUIJ010000044.1, from coordinate 13,164 downwards.
CAGGCCAACAGGCAATAAATTACCAAACACAAAAGCGAACTGTTATCCATTTTTCTTCCCGAATAATTCTTTTACCCCCTCGCCCGGTTTAAGCCGGAAAAGCTGGATGAGCACAAAAGCACAGCTGGCAATACTGCCCAGCGCAAATAATAAGATGAGCCAGGTAATTTTAACAATGATATACTTCTCTTTATAGCATACCCAAACAAATATAACCAAAACATTGGCGTAAAAATCCCATAGCGTAGCCCGCATCCAGGGGATGGAACCCAGGTAATCCCAATTGGTAAACAGGTTGCTGTTCAGGCTGGTTGTTATCACCACATAACACATCCACACCAAAACAATGCTAAACAGAATTTTTAAGGCATTGATCATGGCCTTTGCTTATTTGGTTTTTGCGGCCTTGATGAATGCAAGCGCATCGTCCGAGTGTTCTTTACCCTGCATCATGGCTTCGTGGGTGTAAACTATTTTGCCCTTCAAATCCACGATAAAAGTTTCGCGGCCGGTCATAAAAAACTTTTTGTGGATGCCAAATTGGTTATAAACCTTGTTGTCGGGGTCGCTTAGTAAAGTAAACGGCAGTTTGTAATGGTCGGCAAAGCCTTTATGGCTGGCAACCGTGCCGCCGTTTATGCCTATCACCATAGCGCCGGCCTTGGTAAACTGGTCAAAACTATCCCTAAAGGCGCAGGCTTCTTTGGTGCAAACCATACTTTCATCTTTTGGATAAAAATAAATAACCAAAACCTTTTTGCCCACGTAGTCGGCGGTTTTAAATTCCTTGCCATTTTGGTCGAGCAGCGAAAATGAGGGCATGGCGTCGCCGGTTAGTAATTCTTTACCGGTTTGGGCTTGTGCCGCGCAGGTAAACAGGAAGGAAGCCCCTAATATAATAAGCAAATATTTTAGCATAGTGGTGTTCATTTCCATAACCTACGAAATTTTTGAGTACAAGCGATTTAATTATCGTAAAATAAAAAGGCCATCACTTTGTTTTATAGTGACGGCCTGTATTTTATGCTTGTAACAAAGATTTTATACCAAATTCTTTTTGATATAGCTGATGCTTTTGGCGATACTATCAAACGGATCGCCGGGGCATATATCCTGTTCAACAAAGAAATATTTTACGCCTGCCTTTTTTGATTGGGCCAGGATCTTTTTAAAATCGATAACACCATTACCTACCTCGGTAAATTTCTTTTCGGGAGTGCTGTCCATATCCTTCATGTGTAACAATGGGAAACGGCCCGGGTATTTATTAAAAAAGGCAATCGGGTCTTGTCCGGCTTTGGTCATCCAGTACAAATCCATTTCCATTTTTACATTGTCGGCATCAGTGGTTGTTAACAGAATCTCGTACGGGTATTGTCCGTTATCCTGTATAAATTCAAAATCGTGGTTATGGTAACATAACTGGATGCCCGAATTTTTACATGTTTGACCGGCAACATCAAGTAAGCCCGCTACTTTTTTATAATGCTCCACGTCGCCCCGTTCTGATTGTGATAAGTAAGCGCAAACCATGTATTTGGCACCAACGGCGGCGGCATCATCAACGGCCCTTTTCCAGTCGTTAAGGATGGTTCCTATTTGCGATGCGCCATTAACCTGCTCCTCGCCAAGGCGATAATGCGCGCTTGGCATTGCAAGGCCTTCCTGCGCCAATAAGCTGGCAAAACCCTTGGCATTCATGCCATAAAACAATTCGGTGCCTGTGTAAGTTGCACCTTCAACGGTGTTGTACCCTAACTTAGCTACTTTAGCTAATGCGGCGGCAGGGTCTTTCGCCATGGCATCGCGAATGGTATATAACTGCAGGCCTATTTGTTTTTTGTCGTAAGCAAATAAGTTTGGTGCTGCTAAAAGTCCGGCAGTAAGCACAGCCGAAGTTTTAATAAATGAACGTCTGGTAGTCATAATTATATTTTATAATTAGTGAAGAATTGGTGGTGTTTATGATTGGTGATGTAAATATACTGTATAAACAATACTAAAAGCAAAGACTTGATTTTATTTGAATAGTTTAATTAAACTAAGCAATTAAAAAGCAGTCATATTGTTACAAACGGCCTTACACCTTTTGCTTTTACACCTATCACAATACAAATATGAAACTCCCTGCAGGTTTGGTTTTAGTGTTTTTGTTTTGCTGCGCATTAAAAACGCATGCGCAATCAAGTGGTTTGCTGATCAGGATTGGCACTATGCAGCCAATGGCAGATCTGCTCGACAGCAATGTAAGCAAAGGTTCGTTCCGGGTTAATATCGGCTACGGGAAAGTTTTTGCCGGCGGCCATTCCGGGTTTGATATTACCGGTTTCGCCGATGTAATGAGTTATAATTTTTATTTTGATGATGATTACAAGCGCTTTGAAGGCACAACCCTGTATACCGGTATCGCTGTAACGCCCCACTATTGTATCAATCCCGAAAGCGATGTACAAATAGCCGTTGCCCTCTCCATAAAAGGAGGCTATAATGTTGGATATGGCGATGTATACCGCTACAGCGAACCCCGTGATGATTATACTGAAAAACTGGAGGGCAAATCAACAAACGCAGGCTATACCTTTGCTTATTCGCCCATGATAACCTTTTCCATTCCAACCGAACATGCCAGCGTTGGGCTGGAGCTGGGTTATGATAGTTCAAATTACGGCGCGGGCATCAACCGGTTACGATCAAAATATTATGCCCCAATAAAATATAATTCGGGGTACCTGTTTATAGGGGTATTTTTCCGGCTGTACCATTAACTTTTTTGAATACAAAAGTCACTATCCCCATCAATTAAGTAGCCATTTTACATATAAACAACATTCTTTTCCCTAAACTTGCAGTACAAAACGATTGTTGCTCCTCAACAGCGTATTATAAAACATGAGTGAAGAATTTTACGGGCAAATTTTTACCAAGCAGCAAAAGCTTGACTACGTGCCGTCTAACAAGGAAATTACCCGGTGGGCGCTGCGCGTTATTCATTTGCTATATCCGGAGCAAACAGCAAAAATCTTTTCAACTGTTGACGAACTAAAGTCGGAATTTGCGCTGCTGGAGGCTGAACTTTACAAAATTATGGAGGCCACCAGCGCCTGTGCCGATTGCGACAACAAAAAACGTGCTGCCGGCTTTTTTGAATCCCTGCCGCAGCTTTACCAGGTTTTAAATACCGATATACAGGCTATATTTAACGGCGATCCGGCTGCCCGCAGCGAGTTCGAGGTTATCCGCACCTACCCGGGCTTCTTTGCAATTTCGCTTTACCGGCTGGCACACAGCTTATATACCCGCGATATTCCATTGATCCCCAGGATACTGACCGAATATGGCCACTCAAAAACAGGTATCGACATTCACCCGGCAGCCGTTATAGGTGATTATTTTTACATTGACCATGGCACCGGCATTGTCATCGGCGAAAGCTGCACCATCGGCGCGCATGTTAAATTATACCAGGGCGTTACACTTGGTGCACTAAGTGTTGATAAAAGTATGGCATTTACCAAACGCCACCCAACGGTACAAGATAATGTGGTTATATACTCTGGCGCTACCATACTTGGTGGCGAAACGGTGATAGGCAGCAACAGCGTTGTTGGAGGAAATGTATGGCTAACCAAAAGCCTGCCACCCAATTCAAGGGTGTACCACACGCCAAGCATCCGTATTCTGAAAAAACTAACCCGGCGCATTTTTGGCGAGCAAAAATAATAATGATACCATCTGTTTTACATCTACCAAAACAAAACAACAATGGCTACACTCATTGATTTAATAGGCAACACGCCTATGGTTGAAATAAAAAAGCTGAACCCCAATCCCAACGTGCAGATATTTGCCAAGCTGGAAGGCAACAACCCCGGCGGCAGTGTTAAAGACCGCGCATCACTTAACATGATCCGCAGCGCGATCGAGCGTGGCGATATTAAACCCGGCACCAAATTAATTGAGGCTACCAGCGGCAATACAGGTATAGCGTTGGCTATGATTGCCCGCTTGTTTGATTTGGAGATTGAATTGGTAATGCCATCAAACTCCACCCGCGAACGCACGCTTACCATGGAGGCTTTTGGGGCCAAAGTAACTTTGTTAGAAGGCATTGAGCTTTGCCGTGATTACGCCGAAGAACGGGCCGCAACCGGCGAATTTTACCTGGTAAACCAGTTTGCAAACCCGGATAATTTTGGCGCACATATTAAAAGCACCGGCCCCGAGATTTGGCGCGATACGGAAGGCAAAATAACCCATTTTGTGAGCGCGATGGGCACCACAGGCACTATTATGGGCTGTTCTATGTACCTTAAACAGCAAAATGACGATATCCAGATAGTAGGCTGCCAGCCTACAGAGGGCTCATCTATCCCCGGCATCCGCAGGTGGCCCGCGGCTTATCTGCCTAAAATATTTGATGCATCAAGGGTTGATAGGGTAATGGATATTTCGGAAGAAGAAGCTACCCAAAGGGCACGCGAACTGGCCAAAGTTGAGGGCGTATTTGCCGGCATGAGCAGTGGCGGCGCCTTATCTGCAGCTATAAAATTAGCCTCCGAATTAAAAGAAGGCCTAATCGTATTTATTTGCTGCGATCGTGGCGACAGGTATCTGAGCAGCGAGTTGTTTGGATAGTATTTTAGCTTATTGCCCCAGCTCGTAACTGATAACCACCGTTGGCAATAACGTAGCGTTATCAAGCGGAATTTGATTATCTGTAATTATTGGCTTGCGTTGGGCATAAAAATCAAACATGTGCTTCTCTAAACTCTTACCCGGTAAGGCCGGCGGAATGAAGCCTACAGAGAAGGGCAATACAAAATCATGAGTCTTTTCATGATCGGGGATAATCCATTTATGGGTTGATTTTTTTAAAGCTTCAATAATAGGCACTGTTAAAACATAGTCGTCAGCATAATAAATCACTATTCTTGTTATCGTGCCCTTTGTATCGGCAGTAAATTTAAAAACGGCTGTTCCGGCGGCCCTTTTTTTAATTATCTCGGGCGATACCACAACGCTGTCTTTAAAAAAGGAACTCATCACAGGTGCGCCACCCTGGAAAGGGAATGCAAGTTGTGTTTGCGCCATTGCGCAAAAGGATGATAAAACTACTACGGCTAATAATATGATCTTTTTCATTAATGATATTCTTGTGTTAACTGGTTACCTGGGCTGCGGGCGTTCACTCGGGTCGCGCTTGCTGCCATCATATAACTCATACTCAAATAAACGGCAATCCAGCTTGCCATTATAAAACTCAATTCTGCGCGATGGGCGTAAGCCTATCTTTTTCGCAAGGTCGGGATTTCCTGTAAAAACATATCCCCTGTAACCAAGGCATTTCTTTTTCAAAAAGTCGCCCATCCTTTTATAAGTAATCTCCAGTTTGCTGTGCACACCTAAGCGTTCTCCATATTCCGGGTTAAACATTACTACTCCGGGTTCTTCGGGTACTTCGGTATCTTCAAAATCACAAACAGCAAAATCAATTAAATGTTCTACTCCCGCAGTTTTAGCATTTTTTTGAGCAATATCTATGGCGTCTTCCGATATATCAGTAGCAATAATTTTAAAGCCTGTTTCTTTCTTAGCCTTGTCTTTCAACTTACGGCGCTCTACAAAAAACACATTTTCATCGTACCCCATAATATGCATAAAACCATAGTTCATCCTGAATAAACCGGGATGCTTATCGGTAGCCAACAGAGCCGCCTCAATAGCCAAAGTGCCAGATCCGCACATCGGGTTAATAAAAGTGCTCTTCCTGTCCCAGTTGGTAGCCATAATGGTTGATGTGGCCAAAGCTTCAAGCATGGGGGCCTTGCCGGGTATTTTGCGGTAGCTATGTTTGGCCAGTGTTTCGCCCGATGTATCCATAAATACATCGGCCTCATCGTCCTGCCAATACAAATGCACCAGGGTTTTATTTGCTTCGGCGCCAGAGTTAGGGCGAATGCCTTTAACCTCCTTAATCCTGTCAACAATAGCATCTTTCACCTTTACGTTGGCAAACAAAGGCGTAAGTATATGCTCGTTATTAACGTTTGATGTAACCGAAAAGTACCCGCTGAAATCGATCAGTTTTTCCCATTCAATGGTCACTAACTCGTCGTATAGTTCTTTAGGGTCGGCGGCTTTAAAACTCTTTATTAAATAAAGCACCTGGCTTGCGCAACGCAGGTTTAAGTTAAGCGCTATGGTATCTGTAACTGTGCCCTTAAGCTCCACCCCGGTTTGAAAAACACGGACCGGTGTATAGCCCAAAGCCTCTACCTCCTGTTGAAGATAGCCTGACAATCTTTTATTGCAGGTAATTATTATTTTACTTTCGTTGTGGAAAACTTGCATGATATTTTGCGAAATTAAGCATTAAAAACGCCCTATTTTAATTTCTTATCTATTAACTTTACATTTTAAATTATTTGAAGATTATGGAAGTTAAAGGTAAAGTACATGAAGTGTCGCCAACACAACAGGTAACCGACTCACTAAAGAAGCGCGAATTGATATTAGAATATATTGAAAACCCTCAATATCCTGAATATCTGAAGTTCGAAGCTATACAAGATCGCTGTGCTTTGATTGACAATGTAAAGATAGGCGATGACGTTGAAGTTTTCTTTAACCTGCGTGGCCGCCCATGGACTGATAAAACAGGCAAAAAAAGCTATTTCAACTCGTTACAGTTATGGAAAATTAACGTTCTTGCAGGTGCAGGCGCAGCATCTTCGCCAGAGTATGCAGCACCGGCCGCAGACATCAGCTCATCAAGCGACGACGATGATTTGCCATTTTAATTGGTTTGTCATTTGCATAAAATATAAGAAAAGGCCTCAATTGGGGCCTTTTTTTATTGCCTCTCCTTCACCTGCCAGCTACCGGCAATAGGTTATATCTCAAAGCGTTATTATTAATTTACAATTGTTAAATTTTGTTAAATAGCCCCTTTGTTGGCTTATTTAAAATATTTTTGTTTGTTAACAAATGAAGAAACGCAGTATTGGTTTGATTATTGGTTTAATGGGACTTGCACTTTTGGGTGTAATGGCCATGCAATTGTATTTTTTAAGGCAATCGTACCAAATGCAATCCGAACTTTTTGACCGCTCTGTTAATGAGGCTCTTAACAACGTGGTATCAAAAGTAACCAAGCAGGACGCCAACAACTTTTTAAATTCAAAAGCCCAGGTTAAAGCAGTAGAAATAGATGACGCGGGAATAAAAGTTGTAAAAAGTGCTGAAAATAAGCTGTTTACTGCTAAGCCAGGCAAGCGGCAAACCCTGCGGCAAAAAAAAATAGCCCTGCTGCGCGATAGCCTTGAGCGCATGATTAAACATCAAAAACTTGATGATGAGTTAAGCGATTTACTACAGCAGGAAGGCACAGTGGATATTAAAGTTACCATGGCACAGTTTACCGATGATGCGGGCATAGTGCATGCCAGCTACAAACAGCAGGTAATTGGCACGCACATTACCCACACCGCAAAAATACCTCACAAACTGCGCAAATATGATACGTTGCGTTACGAATACCCTGACCCGCAATTTGGCAAGCAATTGATTTTGATACCACGCATTAATCCTCTGTGGCAGCGCGAACAAGTGCGCAAGCAAAAGGAGAGACAGGTTGCCCAGATCAAAAGAATGCTGGAGACCGATTCGATCCAAAACGTAAGCGTAAACACAAACCCCGGCAAGGCAAATGTGATAGCTAACCTGGCCGAAGAATACAGCAGATCGGGACAACCACTTACTAAGCGTTTAAACCTGCTTTGGATAGATACGCTTTTACGTTTTGAACTACATAACAAGGGAATATCTTTGCCCTTTAGCTACGAAGTAAGTACAGCCAATAGTGATTCACTCATATTTTCCAACGCCAGTGACCTGGACGGTAACAAGCCAGTGTTTATACCAGCCAATACCTATCAAACCGCTATTTTTAGCCGCGATGTTATTAATGATCCGGGAAAGATCAAGCTATCGTTTCCGCAAAAAAACTCACTTATCTTAAGTAAAATGACCGCTACTATGGGTACTACCGGCGGTTTGCTTATCGTTTTGATATTTTGTTTTGGATATACCATTTTCTCAATCCTGAAGCAGAAAAAAGTATCAGAGATGAAAATAGATTTCATCAATAATATGACCCACGAGTTTAAAACCCCGGTATCAACCATCATGATTGCCAGTGAGGCTTTAAAGGATAGGGAAATTACAAACGATCAAAATAGGGTATTACGCCTGGCCAATATAATTTTTGAGGAAAACGAACGTTTAGGTAGCCATATAGAGCGCGTATTAAATATAGCCCGCATCGAAAAAAATGATTTTAAGCTTGATAAAAAACCGCTTGATGTAAACGATATGATTGCGGTTGTATTGGATAGTATGGCGCTTAAGCTGCATAAATGCAACGCTAAAACCACACTTGAACTGGAAGCCGAAAACGCGGTAATAATTGCCGACGAGCTTCATTTTTCAAACGTGTTGTATAACCTTATCGATAACGCAATAAAGTATAGCCATGAAAACCCCGAAATAACCATCAGCACTTTTAATAAAAACGGGCAGGTTGTAATTAAGGTGGCCGATAGAGGGATAGGCATGAGCCGCGATCAGCAAACAAAAATATTTGAACAGTTTTACCGTATCCCTACAGGTAACCTGCACGATGTTAAAGGTTTTGGACTGGGCTTAAGCTATGTAAATACCATCGTAAAACGATTGAACGGCAGTATCAGCGTAAAATCTGAAAGAGAAAAAGGATCGGAATTTGAATTGAAATTCGCGGTTGCTTAGATGAGCTCGGACTTTCCGACTTCCGGACTAAAAAATAAAAAAACTTTCGGACTTATCGGACTTTTCCGACTTCCGGACTAAACACAACATGAAGAAAATACTACTGGTTGAGGATGATGCCAATTTAGGTTTACTGCTACAGGACTACCTGCAGTTGAAAGGGAAATTTGATGTTATCTTGTGCAAAGATGGCGAAGAAGGGCTGCGTACATTTACCAAACATGTATTTGATTTGCTGATACTGGATGTAATGATGCCCAAAAAAGATGGCTTTACCCTTGGAAAAGATATCAGGAAAATAAACCCCAACGTACCCATTATTTTTGCCACCGCCAAAGGCATGATTGAGGATAAAACCCAGGCCTTTAACCTAGGCGGTGATGATTATATTACCAAGCCATTCCGTATAGAAGAACTACTGTTGCGAATAAATGCCTTGCTGAAACGCAGCAGCGGTACCGAAAAAACTGAAGAGGAAAAGCAAACCAGCTTTAAAATTGGCCGCTATACTTTTGATTATACCTCGCAAATCATCACCATAGGCGAAACACTTCAAAAGCTATCTACCAAAGAGGCCGAACTTTTACGCCTGCTATGCATGCGTAAAAACGAAGTACTTACCCGCGAAGAAGCACTCCTGAATATTTGGCATGACGATAATTATTTTAACGGCCGTAGTATGGATGTGTTTTTAAGCAAAATCCGGAAGTATTTAAAAGATGACCCCAATGTAGAGATCATTAATGTACATGGCCGGGGCTACAAATTGCTAATCAATTAGCAGGAGTTTCGGATGCGTTTACCGGGAGGGTTGTAAAACCTTACTAAGAGCCAGTTCTTGACCGGGGAGGGTTTTGGGATAAATTTTTAAACCAAAAAGAAATTTTATTCTGCCTTATTGTCAATACATTAGCAGGAGTAGGGTTAAGCGAGCATAACATTATCTCCCCACGCTCCGTTAAATCCACTTACAAAATGAATAAGGCTGGCATTTCCCCCTTTTAGGGTATTGATTAACTGGCTTTTATAATTATATTTGTTTACTGATTAATTTATTAAACTCAGACAAAAGGCTCAATGAGATATCTTTTACTAATTATCTTATGCTCCGCAAGTATATCCGCATCGGCACAATGGTGGGTAAAACCGGCTAAAAGCATAGGTAACGTATTTAAAAAACACGAGCGCTTTCCGCTGATTGCTGATGTAAAAGACCACTCCATTGGCCGGCTACCTGCGGCGCAGTTAGCTAAACATAAAATTACCACTGTTAACCTTGATCTCGCCTCCTATTCGCTTTACCTACAGGAGATGGCGGTAATGAAAACCGCCCAGCATAATATGAGGTTCAGGGTGTACAATGCGGCAAGCTATAATTTTAGCGATCTGGCGCAAATGTACCTTAAGCAAAACCGCTTATCCGAAGCTAAATGGTATTGGCTGCAAAGCCTCCTGATATCGCGCCAGCAAAACGACGATAAGCATACCATTACCAGCTTAATGGGGCTGGCAACCTGCAAAGCGGGCTACGGCGATTTTACCCAGGCTATGCAGGATTTGAACGAAGCCCGCGATATGGCCAATAGCCACGGCTTTACGGCCGATGTTGCCAGTATTAATAAGCAGATGCGCTACCTGCAAGACAATAAAGATAACCCGAAAGCCGAGATCCGTTATGCGGAAACCGCCGAGCAGGAGCCTAAAAAGGTAATTAAATAAATTTTTTATGTAACAATAGCGTAAAATGCCATTGCTTGTATACTACAAGTAAAACATTATCGTATAATTGTTATTGTTATTAAGAGACAGCATTTTGACTGTCTCTTTTTTTTACATTAGCAATAATTTATTAGGCACAAGTATTGATGTTTTACACCACTCCCGATTTAACTACAGTAAAAAATATGTTTAAGAAAGTATATTTATTAGTATTACTGGCCGCTGCACTTGCATGTAAGGCATCGCCATCAAAACCAATTAAAGTTGCAGCCTCGGATTTGCAGCCAGATGAGCAACAGGTTATCGTGTGCAAAAAGATTGCCGAACTGATTACCAATTACAATTATAAAAAGGTTGAGTTGAATGATTCTATATCGACAATTATATACAACCGGTACATCAAATCATTAGACGAAAACCACAGCTATTTTTTAGCGTCAGATGTTAAAGACTTTGAAAAATACAAAACAGTGCTTGATGATGATATTAAAGCAGGTAACCTTAATGATGCTTTTTATATTTTCAATGTGTTTCAAAAAAGGTACATTGAGCATGTTAATTACTCGTTGGCCCGGTTAAATAAAAGCTTTGATTTTGATAAAAAAGAATCATTTGTTTACGATCGTGATAAACTGCCATGGCCTGCTAATCAAGCCGAAATGGATGATATGTGGGGACAGCGCGTTAAATACGACCTGCTGAACCTGAAAATAGCCAGCCCGGATATGGCTAAAAATAAAGAAACACTTAAAAAACGTTACGAAAACTTATTGTCGCAAGCCAATAAGCTATCTAACCAGGATGTTTTTCAATATTTTATGGATGCCTTTACCGAGGCTATCGATCCGCACACCAATTACTTTAACCCATCGAACGCGGCTAATTTCAATATCGAAATGTCTCGTCAGTTAGAAGGTATAGGTGCTTCCCTGTTAGTTGAAAATGAATACGTAACTATCAAATCGGTGGTACCGGGTGGCCCTGCTGATAAAAGTAAGCAAATATCTATCGACGATCGCATTGTTGGTGTTGCGCAAGGCAAAGAAGGCGAGTTCCAGAACGTAGTTGGCTGGAGGGTTGAAAATGCTATCGCCCTTATTCGCGGCACAAAAGGCACAACGGTAAGGCTTGAGATTTTACCGGCTGGAGCTGGTGCGGGCAGCAAACCAAAAACTGTAGAAATGGTGCGCGAAAAAATTATTTTAAAGGATCAATCGGCCAAAAAGGAGATTCGTACCTATAACAGTAATGGCAAAGCAGTTAAAATAGGGGTGATATCTATCCCTGCATTTTACATCGATTATAACGATTACAAAGCGGGCAACCCCAACTATAAAAGTACCACTCACGACGTTAAATTATTGCTGGATAGCCTGAAACAGGAAAATGTTGATGGTGTAGTGATTGACTTACGCGAAAACGGTGGGGGCTCATTAATGGAAGCTATCGAACTTACTGGCTTATTCATCAAATCGGGCCCGGTAGTACAAGTTCGGGATACTAAAGACCAGGTAGATGTAGAGAAAGATGAAGATCTATCGGTTACTTATTCAGGCCCGCTGGGTGTACTTGTTGATCGTTTTAGCGCTTCAGCATCTGAAATTTTCTCTGGTGCTATACAGGATTATGGCCGCGGGCTAATTCTTGGCACTCAAACCTATGGTAAAGGTTCGGTACAAAACGCAATCGACCTTGATCGGATTTTGGGCTCGCCAATCCGCGACAAGATTAATCAGTTAGCCAATACAGTTACCCCCGGTGCAAAAAAAGGCACCATGAAGGTTTCCACAGGCAGCCAGAGCACTTACGGCCAGTTAAATTTAACTATAGCTAAGTTTTATCGTATCAGTGGCAATTCAACCCAACATAAAGGAGTTATGCCGGATATCCAGTTCCCATCATTAATTCCTTTGGATAAATATGGCGAGGATACCGAGCCATCGGCGATGCCTTTTGATGTGATTGAGAAAAGCGATTTTACAAAAGCCGGCGATTTTACCGCGGTATTGCCTCAGCTTAAAAAAATGCACGACCAACGCATGGCTACCAGCGACAGCTACAAATATATGCTGGAAGATATTGCCGACTTTAAAAAACACGATACTGAAGGTAGCGTAACCTTAAACGAGGCTGATTTGAAGAAACAACGCGATGCCGACGAGCAAAAAGCGCTTGAACGCAACAACCTGCGCCGTGTGGCATTAGGCCTTCCCGCACTTAAAAAAGGCGACAAACGACCTAAAAATGAAGATCTTGACTTTGTAAAACGCGAGGTAGGCCAGATCATGACTGATTACATCAGCTTAGGATCGAAGTTTACGAGTGTGAAACCTTAGTTGGATAGGCAGATGTGCAAATTTCAGATGTGCAGATGACGAAAAAGAAAATGAGGCCGTATCATAAATCAAATGATGCGGTCTTTTTATTTTACGGCGGATAAATCGATTTCAAGTAGTTTTTTGATGTTGATTTCGAACTAACGAATATTATTGATTAAGAACGAGTGAAAAGAAGGCCTTTAGGCAGCTTTTTTTCTTAGGTTTTGTGCGATTGAAAGTAAGCCCCATTCTATCGCTACTTTTTCTTTCCCACGGAGCATGAAGCGTCGGAACCCGTGGTTCTGTTTGATATTTCCCC
>NZ_JBFUIJ010000043.1:0-56519 GCF_056401935.1 Mucilaginibacter sp. P4_D1 | reverse complement strand
ATCATAAAACTGTCAAATAACAGTTTTTTCAATTAAATTCTACCATTTCCCTATACTATGTATATATTTGTGATATAAAACATAATGAGTCTTATTAATACACACATTTATATCCATATGTACTGCTGTTTAACCGGCGACAGAACACGGCTATAATTTGTATTACCCACATACGCCTCTTTAGCCAAAGCCAAAGGGGCTTTTTTATAATTGATTAAAATATAGCTTATGCAAAGCTTCAGAACAGAACTGGAGAATCCGATAGTTGAGCAGGATATTATTGACCTGGAAAAAAAGATCAGGGCTTTTCGCGAAGGTAAAATACACGACGAAAAATTCAGGAGCCTTCGTTTGGCCCGTGGTGTATATGGCCAACGCCAGCCAGGTGTACAAATGGTGCGTATTAAACTGCCATTTGGTAAGGTAACCTTTAAGCAGCTGCTTAAAATTGCCGATATATCTGACGAGTACGGAAGCCGTAATTTGCACCTGACTACACGCCAGGATATACAGATTCATTATGTAAGCCTGGATCGTACGCCCGAACTTTGGGCCAAACTGGAGCAGGATGATATTACCCTGCGTGAAGCCTGCGGCAATACCGTACGGAATGTTACCGCCTCACCTACTGCCGGCATTGATCCGTTGGAGCCGTTTGACGTTTCGCCTTATGCACATGCTACTTTCGAGTACTTTTTGCGTAACCCTGTTTGCCAGGAAATGGGCCGTAAATTTAAAATTTCGTTTTCATCAAGCGATGCTGACACTGCGTTCTCATACATTCATGATATTGGCGCCATCCCTAAAATAAATGCCAACGGCGAACGTGGCTTCAAGATACTTTTAGGTGGCGGCTTAGGTGCACAACCTATATTGGCAAGTATAGTTGAAGAGTTTTTACCAGAAGATCAGCTGATTCCTTATATCGAAGCCATTATTCGTGTGTTTGACCGCTATGGCGAACGTAACAACCGCAATAAGGCCCGCATGAAGTACCTGATCCAGAAGATTGGATTGGAAGAAGTTTTGCGCCTGGCCAAAATTGAAAGAACTGCTATCAAGGTAAAAAGCTATCCTGTTAACCGCGATTCCGTTGCTTTGCCATCGCTTCCTGCAACGGCTGAATACCCTGCTGTAGAAATCAGCAACCCATTCCGCTACGAGCAGTGGCTGGTTACCAATGTTTTTGAGCAAAAGCAAAAAGGTTTTTACGGGGTATACATTAAAGTACCCGTTGGTGATATCCCATCTGATACTGCCCGTGCGTTGATAAAGGTTTTAGAGCCCTTGGTAGCCAACGAAATTCGCATTACACAGAACCAGGGTTTACTGTTAAAATTTGTTAGTAAGGAAGCGTTGCCTGCTTTATATGAAGGTTTGGCTAAACTTGAACTTGCCGCACCCGGTTTTGATACCGTGGCCGATGTAACCACCTGCCCTGGTACGGATACCTGTAACCTGGGCATCAGTAACAGTATGACCATGGCGCGTGTGCTGGAAGATTTGATTTTTAATGAATACGAGGACTTTATTTTTAACCGCGAGATTAAAATAAAAATAAGTGGATGTATGAACTCCTGTGGCCAGCATGGTTTGGCGCACATCGGGTTCCATGGCAGTTCACTTAAAGCTGGTACAAAGGTATTACCATCGGTGCAGGTGATGCTTGGTGGCGGTACTGTTGGTGATGGCGTAGGCCGCGCGGCCGAAAGAATTGTTAAAGTACCATCAAAACGTGCTACCGACGTATTAAGAAAGATCCTTGACGATTACAAAGAGTTTTCGCCAGAAGGAGAAACCTTTCTTGAATATTATGACCGCCAGGGTAAAGATTATTTTTACCGCATGCTGAAACCGCTTGCCGATTTAACTACGCTTACCGATGACGAATTTGTTGATTGGGGCCACCAGGAAACCTATGTATCTGCCATTGGTGTGGGCGAATGTGCCGGTGTGGTAATTGACTTGGTTGCTACCCTGCTGTTTGAATCGGAAGAAAAAATGGGCTGGGCAAATGGTTCGTTTACCCAGGGCGACTGGTCTGACGCTATTTATCATTCATATAACGTGTTCATCAGTTCGGCAAAAGCTTTATTGTTAGATAAAGGCACCAACAGCAGTACACAGGCTGGCATTATCAAAGAGTTTGATGCGCAATATGTTGTAACCGGTGAATTTGATTTGCAGGGATCATTTAACGACCTTGTATTGCAGATCAATCAAAACGAGCCTTCTGCCGAATTTGCTGCTGCATATTTAGCCCAAGCCGAAGAATTTTTAGGAAAAAGCAAAGCACAAAGAGAGGCATTGGTGCAATAATGACGGATAACACTAAACAAGCACGAATCACTTTGGTAGGTGCAGGTCCCGGCGATGCCGACCTGATCACTGTTAAGGCTATTAAAGCGTTAAAAACAGCCGATGTTGTTTTATACGATGCTTTAGTTAACGAAGAATTGTTGAGCTATGCACCTGAAGCTGCTGTAAAAGTATATGTAGGCAAACGTTCGGGCGATCATACCTACGCACAGGAAGCTGTGAACCAGTTAATGGTTGATTACGCTATCAATTACGGCCACGTGGTAAGATTGAAAGGTGGCGACCCATTTGTATTTGGCCGTGGGTTTGAAGAATTAGATTTTGCTGCCTCGCGCGATATCCCCGCTTCGGTTATCCCTGGTATCTCCAGCTCAATAGCGGTAGCGGAGTTGCAAAATATTCCCGTAACGCACCGTGGTTTAAGCGAAAGCTTTTGGGTAATTACCGGTACTATATCAAACGGAAAAATTTCGCCCGATTTATATGATGCTGCCAAAAGCAGGGCAACGGTTGTTGTGCTTATGGGGATCAATAAATTGGCCGACATTACCGAAATATTCAAAATCGAAGGAAAAAGCAAGCTGCCCGTAGCGGTAATTCAAAGCGGCACAACCGCAGATGAAAAAGTGGTTGTTGCTACTGTTGAAACCATTGTTGATGCAGTAAAAGAAAATAGTATCGGTTCGCCGGCTATTATAGTGTTGGGCGAGGTGGTTTCATTGCACCCTAAATACCAGTTGATTAAAGAAATTTATGACGTTGTTGCCAAAGGATAATAGTTTAACACAAATTGAGCACGAAGATATCGGCGGCAACCAATTGTTCCCGGTGTTTTTGAAGCTAAATAACCTGCATACGGTATTGGTGGGCGGCGGCAACGTGGGGCTTGAGAAGCTAACGGCCATCCTTAACAACAGCCAGCTTGCAAGGATAACTGTGATATCAAAAACGTTTTTGCCGGAGATTCATGAACTTGCCGCACGGCATGAAGGTTTAAGCATTGTTCAAAAATCATTTACCGATAACGACCTGGATACTGCCGAGGTGGTAATTGCAGCTACTAATGATAGCGAACTTAATAAGTATGTGCGTCAATCGGCACATGACCGTAAGCTGCTCATCAACGTAGCCGATAAACCCGAACTTTGCGATTTTTATTTAGGTTCGATAGTAAAAAAAGGCGACCTGAAATTGGCCATATCAACCAACGGCAAATCGCCCACGGTAGCCAAACGTTTAAAAGAAGTTTTAAACGAAAGCCTGCCCGATGAACTGGATACCACGCTGCAACAAATGAGCGAGCTACGGAACACTTTAAGCGGCGATTTCGCTGATAAAGTTAAACAACTGAATAGTGTAACAGCGGTATTGGTTAAGCCAAGATCGGTCGTGATCAAAAATTTTATCTGGCTTATCTGGTCAACCATTATTGTCTCGTTAGCCATTGTTATAACCGCTTTATACTTCAAAGAGCCTGCTTTTAAAACATTTGTAGAAGGCGTGAGTCCGCAGTTCTACTACTTTTTAGGCGCCGGCTTTATATTCGCGATGATAGATGGCGCCATTGGCATGTCGTATGGTGTTACATCAACTACATTCTCTCTTTCTATGGGCATCCCTCCTGCTTCAGCAAGTATGGGCGTCCACCTGTCCGAAATCATGAGTTGTGGTATTGCCGGATGGATGCACTACCGTATGGGCAATATCAACTGGAAATTATTTTGGTTGTTGGTATTACCGGGCATTGCAGGTGCCGTTATTGGAGCATCTATCCTCTCGTCACTTGAGCATTACAGCATGTATACCAAGCCGGTGGTATCAGTTTATACTTTGATATTAGGCATTGTAATACTTTCAAAAGCATTCAATATCAAGAAAAAGAAATCGGCTGATAAAGTAAAACGCATATCATTGCTAGGCTTAGGCGGCGGTTTTATTGATGCTGTTGGCGGTGGCGGCTGGGGTTCAATCGTTTTATCAACGTTAATAGCGGGTGGCCGCAGCCCTATATTTTGCTTAGGTACCGTAAAATTATCCCGTTTTTTTGTGGCGATAGCAGGGTCAATCACATTCATCGCCATGGTAAGCAGCGATCATTGGCAAGCTGTAGCCGGCTTAGTACTGGGTAGCGCTTTGGCATCACCCATCGCGGCAAAAATTTCTAATAAAATTTCAACCAAAACCATCATGGTATCTGTAGGTATCATCGTGATTTTGGTAAGCATTAAATCAATTGTTGCCTTTATTACAAAGTTTATCTGATATGAACGGGGCTTTTGAACATATAAACAACATTACGCCGGGTCTTGGCCCTGTTGAAGCGCTTACGAAGCTGGCTGAGCTTTATCCCGGCGAGATTGTATTTTCCACCAGTTTTGGCTGGGAAGACCAGGTAATAAGCCACATGATCTTCGCCAATAAGCTGCCGATCAAAGTATTTACATTAGAAACAGGCAGGCTTTTCCGCGAAACTTATTCAGTTTGGGCAAGCACGATGAACAGGTATAAACAACCTATTCACGCCTACTACCCTAACCAGGAGCTTTTGGAGCAAATGGTGAGCACCAAAGGGCCAAACAGCTTTTACGAATCGGTAGAGAACCGCAAAGAATGCTGTGGCATCCGTAAAATTGAACCGCTCAAACGCGCCTTAAAAGGTAATAAGGTTTGGATTACCGGGATCCGTGCCGATCAATCGGCCAACCGCCACGAGATGCATGATGTAGAATGGGATGAACAAAACCAACTGGTAAAATACCACCCTATTTTTCATTGGACTTTGGATGAGGTTAAAACCTACATTAAACAATACAATATCCCATACAACTCACTTCATGATAAAGGCTTCCCGAGCATAGGCTGTATGCCTTGCACCCGTGCGGTGGCTGAAGGCGAAGATTTCCGCGCCGGCCGTTGGTGGTGGGAAGATCAATCAAAAAAAGAATGCGGGTTGCATGAGGTCGCTGCTAAGTAAACTCAGTTTTGGGATTTTACGGGGTTGACAGGATTTCAAAAAAAAAATCCCTTGCTTGAATTTTATCCCTCTTTCCTTACCTTTGGCTGAGGAAAGAGAAAAACTGTGATATACGCTCAATTGAGAATGAGCAATCATACCATCAGGGCGTTTTAAACCCCTCTGATGTCCCAAACAACTACATACCAATCATCAAACTCATCGCGATGGGTACCGGCTACTTCGAAACCCATTTTTTGATGCACTTTTAACGAATTGACGTTTCTTACTGCTATTTCGGTAATACAAAGTTCGTAATCATCACCTACCAGGTTGGCCGTTGCGTTGTAAAGTTTCCTCAACAGCCCCAGCCCTCTGAAATCTTTATCAACACACACCTGTCCGCCTACAAAAAATTTATAAGCAGTTAAAACTTTGCCCTGGTACTGGCTTTTATGAAATTCCCTGAACATAGGTTCAAGACTGGGCAATTGTTTTTCCATAGCAGCTGTCATGGCCAGGTTATAGCCAATTACTTTATTTTGATGCAGCGCAATAACCTGGGGTATTTGCGACGCCATTTGGCGCAATAATTCAACGGTATGTTCAGCAAAAACAAAGCCCTGCTGATCTTGCTCTTCAGCGGTTAATGATTTGTATAGGTTTTGATTTTGAAGCGCTATAATTTGTTCAAAATGTTCGATGGTGGTAGCTGCCTGGAAAGTTATTGCCGCTAAGATATCCTTGTTCATAGTTTGGCAAATGTCTTTATTTTAACCGAATTTTTGCAATCATAAATAAGACTGAATTATTGGGCGCATGTCATAAAAACAATTGTCAGTGAATATTTTTCCTGATGCGGCTTAACGATTGAGGCGTGATGCCCAAATAAGAGGCCACATCGCTTAATGGCACACGAAGTGCTATATCGGCCTGCCGCATCATAAAAAGCCTGTAGCGGGTGGTTGAATCCTGCCCAAGGTAGGCATTCCTGATTTGTATTTTATCAAGCAGCGCCTGCTGTGTTATATCATCAATCAAACTTTTTAAATAGGGCAACTGCTCATATAAGGCCATCAGTTTGGCGTGGCTTATTTCCAACACATATGCCTTGCATGCCGCCTGGATACTTTCCTGCGCAGGCACCTGGTTATTAAAGCTGTTTAATATGGTGCAAAATTGGTTTTCTTTTAAAAAATAGTGGGTAACCTCGTTTCCCTTTTCGTTATGCATCACAATTCGCAGCACACCCTCTACAATGAAAAATCGTTGGCGGCAAACATTTCCGCCTTTAAACAGGTAATAACCTTCTTCAAATGTGCGGGCTTCAAATGCATTGCTTATAACTTCCTGATCCTGGAGCGAAATATGTCTGAATAGCTGCAAAAACGAAATGAGTTTATTGGGCATGTTCAAATTTGTAACATTTTAAACTATCGGCAAAAATAAATTATTATTTAGCTCGGTCTTCGTCGGCTACTTCAAGCCAGCCATCCTTATTTACAAGGTATTTAGAAAAACTTTCAGGCCGTTGGGCCTTAGTGATAGTTTTATTGTTCGGGGTTGAGGGGCCACGCAGAACGAATATCAGCGCAACAAGAAGTGCAATAGCAGTTAATAAAGCAATCATTATAAAATAGATTTTTAGCCGCGACCGTTAAGATCGCAATAGCTTGATTATTAAACATAATGATTGGTTGAGACCTTTTATAGCTTAATACCGGGGCGATTAATTCCGGCGGTTAAACCATCTCATGCCCTAATATAGGTAAACGCCGTAAAAGTTAAAAGGAAAGCTCTCCGAATTTTTAGCTACTACAAATAAAAATGACTTTTTTTTAGCTAAAGTGTTAACCGCCTGCACCAAAAAAAGAATATTTCTGCTCCTGGAGATTCGGATTATACTGATGATATACTTTGGCTGTATACAAAAATGATGTAGTAGCAATTGATTAACAACCAATTACGTGTGTCTACTATAAAAATATAAATTGCGTGTGTGCACTATAATTTAAGTAGCTTTGAATTGTTATGCGGTAATATTATTCGCGGGAGTAGCTGTCCCTTATTACCCTGGTTTCAAAACAACAAATTACATACATAGAATAAGATCAGGATCTATTATTTTCCTGTTCTTGAAAAATTTTAAAAGCCCCCTGTAAACGAATACCTACAGGGGCTTTATTTTTATATAGATAAGCATATCATGGAAGAAAGAAAGTATTTAACTACCTGGAAAAGGTACATGCCGGTTATCCGTTTGCATTTGAAGAAAAGCCTGACCGAAGATCAGCAATTCAAACTGAACATTACCGATTTTGAATCTGCGGGAGATCGTGGAAAATCAGGTTACACGTTCAATATCAATATGGAAAACGGCAAGGTTACTAATAACATCAGCGGATCGGCCGTAGCGCGCGATTTGTTTGAAGCCATAAAAGGTGACGATGCTGTTAAGGCAATGTTGCTGGATAAAAATGTTAAAATAAGTGTTGGTAAGTCGTTTGTGCTGAGCATCAAAACTACCCACCTTTCAACTTATAGGTAGAGCCGGAGTAAGCTAAAGGCGAAAAGCTCAAAGCTGCTGCGAATCGGTAATAAACAATATCAAGGGAGTAACCAACAGGCTATTTCCTTTTTTTATGCGGTTTGTTTTTGGTCGACTTATGAGATTTTGTCGATGCCTTCTTGCCCTTTTTGTTTGCTTTTAGGTATATTTTATGATGTCGGCCATGTTTTTCGGCAATGCGCACTTTCCTGATCACAGGTGCAAAATCAATCGCCTCCGGGTGGGCCTGTGGATTGAATGGGTTAAAATAATAAATATCGGCGGCATCCCAGTTTTTTAAACCTGCCTGTACCCGTTCGGTAAATGCAGTCTCGTTTTTCAACTCCGGTGCAGTCCATCCAGCTTCGGCCAGGCCGGCAATCCGTGGGAAGAGCATAAAATCCAGGCGCTTCTCTGAAGCTATTTTCTCTGTCCAGATGTTGGCCTGCACGCCAATGATTTGGTTTGACACAAGCTGATCGGCTGCCAATTGCCTGTCGGGAAAGTTATAAATATCTGTATACCGGTTAAATACGCCCTTCCAGTTACGGCCCGAAATATGGGTGCCATCCTGTAAAAAATCGAGATATAGTGGCAAGCGTGGGCATAACACTACCTGGTAGTTTTTCTGCAACGCAAGGCTTAGCTGGCCCGGCAGGTTTTGCCGCCACCAAAAAATGATGGTTTTGCCAGCCGGGAGGTCGGTTTGGGTTGCCTCGTCCCAGGCCAGTATTTTACTGCCCATATTGGTTACGGTATCGGTCATCCGTTTAAAAAAATAACGTTCCAGCGTGCCAACGTCAGCAAAACCTTTATTCTGCATCATCCGGGCAATGGCGGTATCTAAAGACCATGCTTTAATGCCCAAAACAACCTCATCGCCACCCAGGTGCATCATTTTCGACGGAAAAAGGGCTGTTGTTTCCTTGATGACATTGGCTAAATACTGGTAGGTTTCCTCTTTAGCCGGGTTAAATGTGAAGTTGGGGTAGCCAGCTACGCTCCCACCCGAGTACTCTGGATAAGCTTTGTTGGCAGCCGTAGCATGGCCGGGCATGTCAATCTCCGGAATTACGGTGATAAAACGCTGAGCCGCGTAACTAACTACCTCTTTTATATCGTTCTGGCTATAAAACATAGGAATAGCCTCGGCCGAGGTATCGCTATAGTCACCTACCCCGCCAACTGATGTTAACCTGGGATATTTTTTTATTTCAATACGCCAGCCCTGTACATCGGTAAGGTGCCAGTGAAATTTGTTAAGCTTGTAATAGGCCATCCAATCCAAAATCTGCTTAACCTTCTGCTTGCCAAAGAAATGCCGCGATTCGTCAAGCATTAAACCACGCCATTGGTAACGGGGTGCGTCGGTTATTTCTGTGGATGCAAGCACAACGTTTTGATACTCACGGGCGTCTGTTGCATCAGTTGATGCAAGGGTAAGATTATCACCCTCTTTAGGATTATCTTTAATAAGCTGTAAAAGCGATATTAAGCCATAAAAAACACCTTCTTTATTTGAGGACGATATCGTTATCTGCTCGGGCGTAATCTTTAGCGCGTACGCGCCAATAGCTTGGTTTGTATTTGTTAAAATGAGTTTTATGTTGCTTTTTGAATTACCGTTGTTTATCGCAGGTGATAAACCTTTCGCTTTAAATAACTCTTTTTGAAAATAAATAGCCAAAGCGGTTAATGAAGTATCGCTGATACCAATGGCTGAATGATTATTGATACTGATTTGCCCTGAGCCGCTTACAACCAACCGCGGCTGCGGGATGATGTTTAAGTTTTGTGCTTTCAGATATCCGGATAAAAGGAGCAGCGCTATTAAGAATTTAAATTTCATTAAAAAATAAGTCAAATTATTGGGGCTGCGCTATGATAGGGATTTTATGCTAAATCGCGGTAATTTATTTGCAATATGTCGAAACAGGTGCATTCAATCTGGTCGAAGCCGGGCGTACACCTAAACGAGGGAGCCCTATGATTAGGTCTCTAGCAAAAAAACCGGTCGTATTAAAATACGACCGGCCTACGAATGTTTAGTAGTAAGCTGACGGAACTCATTATCCCAATCAACTTAATCAACTGCTCACCAAATAATTACTTCCATCCGCCACCTAATGAACGGTAAAGTTCGGCGGTAGCACTTAGTTCATCTCTTTTAATAGTAGCAAGCGCCAATTCGCCTTGCAATACATTGCCCTGGGCTGTTATTACCTCAAGGTAGTTGGCCAGGCCGTTTTTAAACAGCATGCTGGCGTTTGTTGTTGCTTGCTGCAGGGTTTTTACACGGTTTGCAGCAATAGCTTGTTCCTGTTTCAGCTTATCAATTTTAACCAGGGCGTCAGATACCTCGCCAACTGCATTTAATACGGATTGCCTGAACTGTAGTACCGTTTTTTCGCGATCTATTTGTGCAACTTTGTAGGTGGTGCTTAATTGCTTATGATCAAGCAAAGGTGTTGCTATGCTACCGGCTACTATACCAAACAATGAAGCCGGGATGTTAAACCAATTGCTGGCCTTAAAGGAGTTAACGCCACCGCTTGCAGTGATTCTTAAAGCCGGGTACATTTCAGATTTGGTAATACCCACTTTGGCGTTAGCAATAGTTAAAGCCAGTTCCTGTGTTCTGATATCGGGCCTGCGGCTGATGATGGCCGATGGTACCCCGGCAGTTAGCGTTTCAGGGAATTTAACATCATTTAATGTGCCGTTGCGCTCAACAGCATCAGGTAAGCGGCCTGCCAAAATACTCAGGGCATTTTCCTGTACGGCTACGTTCCTTTCAAACTGTGGCACAAGCTGGGCCGCTGCCTGTTGTTGCGCCTCTGCCTGTTGTACGGCCAGTAAAGTTACCTGGCCGGCGTCATATTGTAAACGAATGATCCGGATGGTACTGTCATTCAGTTTAACATTCTTTTTGGCTATATCCAATTGCGCATCAAGCATCAGCAGGTTGTAATAACCTTGCGATACGTTTGCAACGATGTTGGTTTGAATAGCCTTTTTTGCTTCGGCTGTTTGCAGGTATTCTGCAAGGGCCTGGCGACTTTGGTTACGAATTTTGCCCCAGATATCGGCTTCCCATGAAAGGGCCAGGTTAGCAGAATAATCTTCTACATGTTTGGTGCCTATATTGTATTGGCTGATGCTTAACCCTGTTAGGCTGTTATCGCTTGGGCGACTGGTATTAGCCGTAACATTAAGCGCAACTTCTGGCACGTAGTTCCATTTAACCTGTTTAAACAGCAACTGCGCGGCGTCGATATTTTTAACCGCTATTTGCATATCATAGTTTTTGGCTATGGCGCTATCAATCAGTTTTTGCAGGGTTGCATCTGTAAAAAAGTTTTTCCACTGTATATCGGCTATGCTGCTGGTATCGGCGGTGGTTATGGCAGCGGCGCTCCTGAAAGCAACCGGCAGCTCTGGTTTGGGTGTTTCCACATCTTTTGATACTTTACRAGCGCTTAAAAAGGCCGTAAGTAATACAAAAGCTAATGGAGTTATATAACGTTTCATTTTTTGTTGTTTTGAAAGAGTCAAGAGTCAAGAATCAAGACGGAAGGCAATCTTCAATCCTATTATTCTGTAACTTTTCCTTTTCTATCTTGACTCTTGATTCTTAACTCTTGATTCTATTCTTAATTATTCTGTAGTTCCAATTTTTTAGGGTCAATTGCATGCCCTTTTTTGTGGCCTGGCCCGTCACCGTTCAGCACGGCCAATGGTACACCGCTGATTCGCTCCTGCAATCCCTGGAATATGACAAACAATACCGGGATGATGAACAATCCTAAAATTACACCTGAAACCATCCCGCCGGCTGCACCTATACTAATAGAGTGGTTACCTTGTGCTGATGGCCCTGTTGCAATACTCATCGGGAATAAACCGAATACAAAAGCCAGCGACGTCATGATGATCGGGCGTATCCTTAGCCTTGCAGCTTCAATTGCCGACTCAATTAAACCATGCCCAGCTTTTCGACGCTGTACCGCAAACTCCACAATAAGGATGGCATTTTTGGCCAGCAAGCCGATGAGCATGATTAATGCCACCTGTACATAAATGTTGTTTTCGATACCAGTTAAACCTAATACCACAAACACACCTAAAATACCTGTAGGGATTGAAAGGATAACTGCCAATGGTAATATATAGCTTTCATACTGCGCTGATAATAAGAAGTATACAAACACCAAACAAAGCATGAAGATAATAGCCGACTGACCGCCCGAAGCAATCTCCTCACGGGTTTGGCCAGCAAACTCATAGGCAAAACCTGTAGGCAATTGCTCCTGCGCTGTTTCCTGTATAGCTTTAATGGCATCACCAGAGCTATAACCCGGTTTAGGGATAGCGTTAATCTCGATAGAGTTGAACAGGTTATAACGTGAAGCCGTTTCTGAACCATATACACGGGTTAGTTTAACCAGTGTATTGATAGGCACACTTTCGCCGGCTTTATTTTTAACAAATACCCTGTCTATTGCCGAAGGATCTGTTCTGTCCGCAGTGTCAGCCTGTACTACCACCCGGTAGTATTTACCAAAGCGGTTAAAATCTGACGCCTGTGCCGTACCAAAATAAGCCTGCATTGTTTGCAAAATGTCTTTAACATTTACGCCCAGCTGACCAGCCTTTTCGTCATCAATTTCTAATTGTAACTGAGGATAATCTGCTTTGTAAGATGTAAAGGCATAAGCTATTGCTGGTTTCTGCATCAACTTTCCTATAAAGTTATTGGCAACACCACTAAATTTATCCAGCTTACCGTTGGTTTTATCCTGAAGTACCACATCCATGGCCTCTACGTTGCTAAAGCCTGGCACCGTTGGAAAACTGAACACGAAGAAAGTGCCGCCAGGTATGCCGCCTAATCTTCCTCTAACAATATTCTGTATCTCGTCAATATTTTTAACTGCTCCCCGGTCTTCATTTGGCTTTAATAAGAGGAAGATTACACCGGCAGATGGACTGCTGGATTGGGTTAAAAAGTTAAAACCAGACAACGCGGTAACAAACCTTGCCGATGGTAAAGTTTTCAGCTGATCTTCGGCTTGTTTAAAGATTTTATTGGTACCGCTTAATGATGTACCGGATGGCGTGCTAACAGCGATGGCCACAAAGCCTTGGTCTTCAGTTGGGATAAAGCCCGTTTTTGTTCTGTTTACCAGGTAAACTGTTGCTGCAATTACCAACACTAACCCGCCTATGCTTAGCCACTTTTTATTGATTAGGAATTTTAAGCCACCTACGTACCTGTTGGTCATATAATTAAAACCACCATTGAAGCCTGCATAAAATTTATCTACAAAACCTTTTTTAGGTGCGGCATGGCCATCTGCGCTATGCTTGTTCTTCAAGAACAGTGCTGCCAGGGCCGGGCTTAAGGTTAATGCGTTAACAGCCGATATAATAATAGCTATAGCCATAGTTAACGCAAACTGGCGGTAAAATATACCTGTTGAGCCTACCATGAAGCTAACCGGTAAAAACACCGCAGCCATAACCAGCGTAATAGATATAATAGCGCCTGTAATTTCGTGCATAGCCTCGGTAGTTGCCGCCTTAGGGGTTAGGCTTGGGTCGTGCTCCATTTTGGCATGTACGGCCTCCACCACCACAATGGCATCATCCACCACAATACCTATGGCCAGCACCAGGGCAAACAGGGTTAAAAGGTTAACCGAGAAGCCAAACAAATTCATGAAGAAGAATGTACCGATAATAGCTACCGGAACAGCTATAGCCGGGATCAATGTCGACCTGAAATCCTGAAGGAATATAAATACTACGATAAATACCAATATAAAAGCCTCAACCAAGGTATGTTCAACCTGGTTTATTGATTCATCAAGATCGGTTTTGGTACGATAGAACTGGTTGTATTTGATACCAGCCGGGAAATCCTTTGACAGTTTTTCCATCAGCTTATCAATACCTATTTGAATTTCATTGGCATTTGAGCCCGACAGTTGTATAATACCTACGATAATACCATCGTGACCGTTCAGGTTACTTACGCTGTTGTAAGAGTAAGCACCCAGCTCAACTCGGGCAACATCTTTTAAATGCAGTACAGAACCATCTGCATTTGCGCGGATAGCTATGTTCTGGTACTCTTCTGGTTTGGTAAGTTTACCTTTATATTTAATTACATATTCAAATGCCTCGTTGCTGCGCTCGCCAAATCTGCCCGGGGCGGCTTCAAGGTTTTTGTCCTGGATAGCTGCCATAACTTCGGCAGGCGTAACTTTGTAAGCTGCCATTTGGCCTGGGTTAARCCAAACACGCATAGAGTAATCTTTAATACCACCAAATATACTGGCCGATCCTACACCCGGAATACGTTTAATTTCGGGCACAATGTTAATCTGTGCATAGTTGGCCACAAAGGTTTGATCGTATTTTTTAGGATCTTCTGAGTAGATGGCCATAGCACCAATGAAGCTATTTTGCTGTTTGGTTGTGGTTATACCATATTGAACAACCTCGGCCGGTAACTGGCTTGTGGCCTGCGAAACACGGTTTTGAACGTTTACAGCTGCCTGATCGGGGTTGGTACCTTGTTTAAAGTAAACGGTAATACCTAATGTACCGTCGTTACTGGCGGTAGATGTCATATAGGTCATATTTTCCACACCGTTAATCGCTTCTTCTAACGAAGGCGTAACAGAACGTAAAATAGTCTCGGCATTGGCGCCAGGGTAAACAGCCGATACCAATACCGCCGGAGGGGCAATATTCGGGAACCGCTCTAAGGGCAGTTTTGTTAAACCAAGTACACCTACTATCACCAATAATATGGAGATAACGGTTGAAAGTACTGGTCTTTCTATAAATTTCTGTAACATGATTTTGATTTTTTATTTCGGATTTCGGAAGTTCGATTTCGGATTTATACCAGTGCTGCATATCATTCGTAATTGAATAATATCAATAACAACCAATTAAACCTTTTACCTTTGGCCTTTTACCTTTAACCTAAATCCTGACTCTTGATTCTTAACTCTTGATTCTTATTTTAAAGCAGCAACCTTATCAGTAGCCTTTTGAGGTGTTATTACCATACCTTCGGCTAAGTGGTCCATGCCGCTTAGTACAATCTGGTCGCCGGCTTTAAGGCCATCTTTAACAAGGTAATTTTCGCCGCTTTTGCCTACTATGTTGATAGGTACTTTTTTCACTTTATTGCTATCGGCAAGGGCGAAAACAAACACTTTATCCTGCATTTCGACAGTGGCCGACTCCGGCACTATCAATGCATCTGTATGTTGTAAGCTTAAACGTACTTTACCTGTATTACCGGCACGTAACAAACCATCGGGATTGGCAAAATTCGCCCTAATAGTAATAGCGCCAGTGTTTTTATCAAACTGGCCGTCTATTACATCTATTTTACCTTGTTTGGCATATTGGCTGCCATCGGCTAATAGTAATGACACCGTAGGCAAGTGCTGCAGTTTTTCTTTTAACGTTGTGCCAGGGTATTGTTCTTTAAAGGCTACAAAATCTTTTTCGCCCAAAGAGAAGTAAACATGTACATCATGCACATCAGATAACTGGGTTAAAGCGTCCACATCCTGCGGAGTAACCAGGCTTCCCTGTTTTTTCAGCAAACGACCGATGTAGCCGCTAACTGGTGCTTTTATTAAAGTATAGCCCAAATTGATCTGTGCGGTTGATACATTTGCCTTAGCCGATTCGATATTAGCTTTAGCAACCTGCAGGCTGGCTTTTGCGGTTTTTAACTGGTAATCAGATACTACCTTGTTTTCAACCAGCGGTGTAAGCTTGTCAACTTCAAGTTGCGCATTACCTGCAGCAGCTTCGGTCGCGTGTAAGCTTGCCAAGGCATTGTTTAAGGCGGCGCGGTAAGGCTGCTCATTTATTTTAAATATAGGCTGGCCGGCACTTACAAAAGCACCTTCGTCAACAAATACTTTGTCTAAAGCACCACTTACCTGCGGGCGAACTTCTACGTTAACAGTACCTTCTATTGATGCCGGATATTCCTGGTAAGTAGTTTGTGTGCCCGATGTTATTGCGGCAACGGGTAATGCCGGCGGTGGTGGCGCCTGCTGTGTTTGCGGCTTGGGCGAACAGCCATATAATGTAAGTGCTAAAAGCGCTAATGGGATAATTTTCATAATACTTAATTTTAAAGGTGATAGATAGTGTAGTGATTTGATGCCTTGCGGCGGGTAGATATATGTGGAGTTAATTGTTTTCATTATTGAAATACTATATATGTGCTATTTTTATTGAAATGATAACCTTGAAATTTTAGCCCTGCCCTGCCCTCTCSAAAGGAGAGGGTTCTTGATTTGCATGTTTTTTAAAGTCCTCTCCTTTGGAGAGGATTAGGTGAGGCTAACTTATTATGAGCGTACTTGTTAACCGCGCTAACGTTTAGTTGTTAAACCAGCATTAATCTGATTGTTAGATAATCTAACACTGTTAACTAACGCTATGTAAAAGTTGATATCCATGGTGATGTTGTTAATTGTTTTATATTGACTTAATTTTAGTTTAACAGTGTTAAATGATTTAACACTGTTACTTTTTGAGCAAAAATTACTCAGGTTTTATCGACCTGATGATACCGGTGATGGCATCCATTAGTACCTGCCGATTGATATCATCTGATGAACCACGGCTTAATAAGTTGATAGATACCAAGCCATGAACTACCGACCAGAAGGTGTAATACTTAGTACAGATAATATCCGACTCCGGATTGTCTATATGCATCACTTTGCCTATCACATCGGTGAACAGATCCCAGGGCATCACAGATTCTTCCAGTTTGTTTATTTCTTCGCAACAACAATTGGTTGTAACGCCAAACATAATCTGGTAAAGCTCTTTGTTGGCAAAGGCAAAATTCCAATAGGCAAGCCACATAGCCTCCAGTTGTTTTTCTGGCAGTGCATGTTGTTCGTGAGCTGCCCTCAGGTCTTTGGCTAATAACAGGTAGCCTTTGCGGGCAAGTTCCAGCAAAATAGCTTCTTTATTAGCGTAATATTCATATATGATAGGAGCGGTGTATTCAATTACATCGGCAATTTTACGCATACTTAAAGCCTGCCATCCCTCCTCTTTAACAATCTGGAGCGCGGCATCCAGGATATTGATCCTGGTTTCGTCTTTTAAGCGTTGAATACGTTCTTTACTGGCCATTTTATTTACGCCTTAAATTATTTAACAGCGTTAAGCAAATATACAGCTGTTTATTCAGGCATAGTACCATCTGTTTGTCAAATTGAGATCATGGAATTGTCAGGAGGAGCCCCCTAACCCCCTGAAGGGGGAACTTTTTGATTTGCGTAGAGGTTTTTTCTTAAAGCCTCCCCTTCAGGGGAGGTTTGGAGGGGCTATCTACTTTTTCATTAAATAGGCCAGTTGCCCCATGTGGTAGCCCTGGTGAACTGTTCTGTTGATGAGGATATTCAGTTTGTTGCGATGTGGTTCTTTTGCAAAATCTTCGGCAGGTATGGCGCTGTGTTTGGTAAACCAATCTTCGGGCTGCATGGCGTCAAATTTTTGTTTAAGGGTAGTGTTTACGTTGTGCCAGGCAGCTTTGATATCGGCTATCGGCGGTTTTTCCAGCCCTGAGGTATCGGAGTTTTTCAGGAATACCTCATCCAGATGCGGATAAAGCCGCTCGCCAAGTCCTAAATACGTAAAAAGGCCGTCGCTTACAGCGGTTAAATGCCCTAAAAGATAGGTGCCGCTGTTACGATCGGGCGCGGTAAAGCCGGCAATTTGCTCGTCGGTCAGTTTATCCAGCAACGCGTTAAGGCGGGTGTTTTGCAACTCCCAGTTTGATATGGCTATTTTAATGAATAAAGCGGTTGTTGTTTCCTGTTGAATTTCCATGATGGGATTTAATTTTGATAAATATAATGTTGTGTCATCGATAAATTGACGCTTATTCTTCAGCCCAATGTCACAAGTTGTATACGCAGAAATGAGATAGCCTTATGACTTCCGACTTAGTGCTGTTGACTTAACAATTGGTTATTTTGAAACTACCTGCCAGCCATTAAATGGCTTTACGGTAGCACAATTGGGGCTGCCGTCTTTGGCGGTTCCGGCTACATTTGTTTTAAGCATTAAAGCCGCATCCGCATTTAGCTGATCGATGATCTCCCAGGTTATTCCGGCCATCGGAATTTTGAGCCTCCTGTTCCAGGGGCTAACCTGCCCGGCCAGCGTGCCGATATCGAGGTAAATAAAGTTACCCATATAGGGACCCTGTATAAATGGCCCGCCGAACTTTGGCGAAGCATCTTTGAGCCTATCACCTTTTGTGGTTACCGTTAAATAAAAATCCAGGTCGCCCGAGTCGGTTTGCTGGATTTGTACAGTTTCATATTTATTACCCGATCCCTTTTGCAGGCCAAAGGCTACCCCCGGAGTGGGTTTTTCGAGGATGATATGAAGAGATAGTTCCATGGTTTTATTTGAATTTGATTAGTTTCAATAAACAACGGTTAAGATACTGAAATCGCAAACTATATCTTTGATCCCTAAGTGTGATTTTAATATCATTTAATTTGTCTGAACTCGAATTAAGCGAATTTTTAGAATTTCTCGAATCAGCTTTTTTAATTCTGTAAATTCAGGTTCAAACCAAACTTTTAATCGTTCAATCGCTTTATGTAATCCAAAAACATATATAAGGCCTTCTTCTTCTCTTCGGTTAAATCGAAATCAATTTTTACCATCAGGTAATCAACAATATCAAAGTCATCACGCATAGGCAACTCTTTAAATAACTCATGCCGATGATCCAGACCGTATTTCAGGGCGGCGTTAAATTCCTGCATAAAATCATGCGGGATTGGTTTGTTGGCTATCCAGCCTGCAAACATGAACGGCAGACCGGTGAACTTTTGCCATTCTTCGGCCAGATCATATACATATTTATACTGGTCTTTTTTGCCAAAGGTACGGTCGCCTATTTGAACAAAAGCCGTATCTAAATCGGTCGACAAGCTGTAGTTTGGTGCAGCCTCAATTAACTCCGGGCTGATTTTCCAATAGTTTTTGAGCAGTACACGCGCCAGGTTATTAGATGAGCGCGATTCGGGATCAAGCTGTAGGTACTTAATATCGTGTACCGGGCAATTACTGAATATAAACACCGAGTTTACCGCACCAACGGCACCAATACAGTAATCGGATACTATTTCCCAGTTGGACAGGCTTAATGTGGCCGCCACAGGAATAAGGCCGATATCCACCACGTCATCAATGAGTTTTTGGGCACAGTCAGTTGGGGTGTCCAAGCTTAGTTCTATTTTATCTACAAAACCGGTATGTTGAAGGCCGTATATAAAGGGTTTGGTATTAGTGTAGCTTACTGCTGATATTCTGATCTTTTTCACAAGAAACGTTCTCTTTCAGGATTGTTTTAAATGTTCGGCATTGTTAAAATCTACGATAGCAAATTGTTGGCCATCATAAATAACTTTGTATAAAACCAAATTTTGATGTGGGAAGTTATCCATTTCGCTCAATGGTTTGCCGGTTAAAATACAAAGCAATAAACGCATGGCGCGGCCATGCATGCAAACCAGCACAGTTTTTTCTTCGGGATGGCTCATGATCACTTCCAAAGCTTCGCGCTGGCGGATTTCTACTTCGTTGGGGCTCTCGCCGCCTTCAAATTTGCTATCGAGGTTTCCATCTAGCCAATCGCGCATAATTTGCAAAAACGCAGCTTTGTTTTCCGGTGTGGGCAGTTGGCCCTCATGTATACCCCAGGCCAGCTCATCAAGGCCTGAAAGCCTTTCAAAAGGCAATCCGCCATCCAAAAAAGGCTGAATGCTTTGCTTTGTACGTTTTAGCGCAGATATATATGCTTTATCAAAAGGTACATATTTATAAGCCGCATAAAACTGTTGTGCCTGTTTGCGGCCCTCATCGTTTAGGTCGGTATCAACCCCCCTGCCCTGGATAATTCCCAATTTGTTGTACTCAGTTTGGCCGTGACGTACTATGTATAAGGTTTTTTGCATTTTCTAGCTGAAAGCTGAAAGCACAAGGCTTAAAGCTTTTTTATTGTTGTTATATTATTTATGTGGACAACTCCAGGCAGCCCTTTCATTTTTGCTTTCAGCTTTTAGCCATCCGCCTTAAGCACTTTTATTTTTGCTTTGTGCTTTAAGCCTTCTGCTTTAGGCTTTTGTTTAGCTTAATTGATTACCGGCAGCTTGTAATATTGAGGCTTTGGCTGGGTTTCAGGAAATTTAAAATCATTGTAATCGGTAACTACGTTATAAAGCGTATCGCGCTCAATAGGGTACCTGCCTATATGCTTAATCAGTTCAACCAGTTGTTTGGTGCTCATACCGGGGTGCTGCTCTTCGGCACCTGCCATCGAGTAAATTTTGGTGGTATCGTCAAGCGTACCGTCAATATCATCTACCCCAAAATTAAGCGAAAGCTGCGCCGTGGTGCGGCTGATCATGGCCCAATAGGCCTTTATATGATCGAAATTATCCAAATAAATCCTCGCGACAGCATAATTACGCAAATCTTCAACAACAGTTGATTCGGGTACGTGCGACATCTGGTTATCCTGGTTGCGAAATTTCAACGGGATAAATGTTTGAAAACCACCTGTTTTATCCTGCAGCTGGCGTAAACGTTCCATATGGTCAACCCGGTGATGGAATTTTTCGATATGGCCGTAAAGCATGGTGGCGTTTGAGCGGCCGCCTAACTTGTGCCATTCCTCGTGTATGGCCAGCCATTGGTCGCCGGTACATTTATCTTTTGAAATCAGATCACGAACCTCGGGATGGAAGATTTCTGCGCCGCCACCTGGTATAGAGCCTAAACCGGCCTCCATCATCAGGCGCATGCCCGTGGCGTAGTCAATTTTGGCTTTTTTGAAAATGTAGTGGTATTCAACCGGCGTTAACGCCTTGATGTGCAATTCGGGGCGATGGGCACGTATGCGGCTGAAAAGCTCCTGGTAAAAAGGGACATCATATTGCGGTAGTACGCCACCTACAATATGTACTTCGGTTACCGGTTCGTCATCGTATTTGGTTACCATGTTAAACATTTCGTCCATTGTATACTCCCAGCCTTCGGCTTTTTGTTTAAGCAGGCGCGAGTACGAACAAAATTTGCAATCGTAAACACAAAGATTGGTAGGCTCGATATGGAAATTACGGTTGAAATAAGTTTTATCGCCATGGCGCTTTTCGCGGATGTAGTTGGCTAAAACACCAAGGTAACCAAGATCGCCTTGCTCATATAACGTAACACCTTCATCAAAGGTAATCCTTTCGCTGCGCTGTACCTTTTCGGCAATGTGCTTTAAATCAGCAGGCAGGTCGGGATTTTGTAATAATAACTGTAAATTATGCTCAGCTTCCATTCAAAAAACTTTGAACAAATGTAGTAAAAAAGCGGAAAGCTTAAAGCCAAAGGCCTAAAGCAAGGGGCATCTTTACAATAAGATTATGAGTGGGGAAAGCTTAAAGCCGAAGGCTGAATGCAAAAAGCAAATTGGAGAAAGCCGAAAGCTTAAGGCTGAAAGCAAAAAGCTTAAAACAAGAATTGGAATAGCTTTCGGCTTTTAGCTTATAAAGCGGTTATGGTTGTAATATTCACGCCTCTAAAGCAATCGTCGGCGCAATTACGCGGCACATAGCCGCAGTCGGAAATAAGGCCGTTGTTTTTGGCTTCAAATATGATATCATTGGTTGAGGCATCAACCTTAAGCCATTCGGTACGGGCCTTTAAGTAAATGTCATCTATGGTTAGTGCTTCGGCGGCATCATTTGGGTGTGTATTTATGGTGGCAGCGTCCTCATGCCAGGTTTCAGCGGTATCAACTTTATTGGTACCATCATTACGTGATTGTATCCGGATATAATCACGCGAAACTACCTTGCCATTACTTACGGCTACTTTGATAGTAACACCAAACCCTACCCATGAACCAAAAACTGTTGTATAGGAATAAGAGTTTTTTGAGCTGTTTTTGAAGCTTATCCAGGCTTTATAGCTGGCATCGTATTCGCTTTGTTTGGCGATGTTTTCTTTTTTACAGGCCGTGGCCGTTAATAACAGGACAATTGTAAGCAGGTACAGGTTTTTCATGTTATGTTTTTTAACAATTACGCAAAATTTACACGGCCCGCTACAACACATTACAAATAATCTTATTTACTTTGAAGGCACAACAACATCAGCAATAATGAAAACTGAAACTATAGCTATCCACGCAGGCAACCACGTAGACGGATCATCAAAAGCCGTAATACAGCCCATTGTTATGTCGACTACTTTTGAGCGTGGCAAAGATGGCGGCTTTCCCGGCGGGCATATTTACAGTAGGGCATCGAACCCTAACCGGGCCTTGCTTGAAAACGTTATAGCCAAATTAGAGAGTGGCGCCGATGCAGCTTCATTTTCATCTGGTAACGCGGCGGGCATGTCGGTATTCCAGTCGCTGGCCCCTGGTACACATATTATTTGCCCGGATGATATGTACCACGGTTTGCGTAATCAGCTTAAAAACCTATTTGCGGGTATTTTAACTTTTGATTTTGTTGATGTTAACGATATTGAGGTTTTGACTCAACATATCAAGCCCGAAACCGGGGTGATTTGGGTTGAGACGCCGTCAAACCCGTTGCTCAAGATCACCGATATTAAAAAAGTAGTTG
Organism: Mucilaginibacter sp. P4_D1; assembly: GCF_056401935.1. Classification (NCBI taxonomy): domain Bacteria; kingdom Pseudomonadati; phylum Bacteroidota; class Sphingobacteriia; order Sphingobacteriales; family Sphingobacteriaceae; genus Mucilaginibacter; species Mucilaginibacter sp. P4_D1. The sequence continues at coordinate 33,985 of NZ_JBFUIJ010000043.1, read as the reverse complement.
CCTTTGCCAGGGTAAATAACATTAAAGTTGTTGTTGACAATACCTTTGCCACGCCTATATGCCAGCAACCATTAGCTTTGGGTGCCGATATAGTAATGCACTCGGCCACCAAATATTTTGGAGGGCACAGCGATTTAATGGGCGGCGCATTAATCACCGCCGAAAAAAGCGATTGGTGGGCAAAAATACGACAGGTACAGGAAATGGGTGGCGCTATCCCCTCCCCAACCGACTGCTACTGGCTGGTGCGAAGTATTAAAACCCTGCCTTACCGGGTTAAGGGCCATGTACACAATGCGCAACTGTTAGCTGAGTTTTTAGAGCAGCACCCTAAAGTAGAGCAAGTATTATATCCCGGCCTGCCATCGCATCCGCAGCATGAGATTGCCAAAGAGCAGATGCTGGCCTTCGGCGGCATGCTTTCGTTTATTATTAAGGGCGATGAAAACGATACGCACAACATCATCAACAAACTCAAAATATTTACCAAAGCAACCAGCTTAGGCGGTGTGGAAAGCCTAATTGAGCACCGCGCAACCGTAGAAGGCCCCGACACTAAAACACCAAGGAATTTATTGCGGGTTTCGGTTGGGTTAGAACATATTGATGATTTGGTGGAAGATTTGGAGCAAGCCCTTTTCGAAAGGTAAAGGGAAAAAGGTATATTTAGGATAAGATTTGACGTGAGAAATCTTTTTCATTTATTGCTTTTCATGCTGCCTACATCTTCGTTAAAAAGCAGTTTTGACCGCTAAATTTACCATCTCTTCCGCATATTGATTGGTTTTGTGACCACTAATTCGTGTGGTTATTATTGGCATATCTTTGTATATGGCAGCTATCCGCTGTTCGAATTTATCTTTCATATTTACAAACCTGCCCGGATTTTTATAGTAGTACTCTACAGCGCACAAGCGGGCTGCAGGGTTTTTGCTAAAAAGAAGCATATAATCAGTTTCTGGCGTTAGCTTGCTTTTTACGGCGTTGAAATTAATCCGACTATCTAACTGGATCAAGAAATAGCCCATTACAAGATAATAGCCGTAGGTAGTCCCGGAAAAAGGTGTCATTAAAAACCGTAGCTGTTTATTTTTCGAGACAATTTTAACACTGTCGTTTAGTGGTTTTGACATCCCATCATAGTTAAAATAGACCGGTTCAGAATGTGTTTCCTGCTTAAATTTAAATAAAGGAGAACATATTTTTTTATACCTGGCATTTAGGAGGGCGTTATACGGTATGCCGGCATCTAACTTATAACTTATCAACGAATCTTTAAAAAATATAAACTGATAACCTATTCGCAGGTAGTCTGATTCATAAATCCTTGAGACCTCAGAATACCCAAAGCCAATATCCTCCATTGCATGTTTTGACGTAATAAGCAGATTGAGCACCCCCGCGGGATTTGTTTTATAGGTATCAGCCAGTTTTCTGATAAAAAGAGAATCAGCAGTAACAACCTGTTGGTTTACGTTTTCTACTTTTTCCCTCTCCTGCCCAAACATCATGGTTGTTGAACAGCAAATGAAAATTACAAAAGCGAAAAACTTATTCATGCAATGGTTTATTGGCGATACAAGATAATAAAATTTGGCATTTAAAAACAATCCTTCGCCACGGTCTATGCCCTCTCAAACCGCTATTCCAGATGTTGTCGCTTGGATTAGATAATTCGACTACTAATCGGAAAGATGCCTGTGAGGATACAGGCATCGGAGCAACAACAAAGATTTTGACACAAAAACCTTTTACCTTTCGCCTTTTACCTTTACTCTTCGCCTCTTAATAAAAATAAAATTTGGTATTTAAATAAATATCCGCTTATCTTTGGGACATTATTTGGTAGCGATACCATAGTCAATCAATTCTCCGCATAGTTCGGGTATTGATTTATAAAGAAGCGGCGAGAGATCAGGCTCAATGACCCGCTGGCAACCCTTCAGTTTTGAAGAAGGTGCCAATTCCTGTCCCGGCAAATAACACCGGGGGATATAAATTTATAGCCATGAAAAGTTTAATTACAATTACTACAAGCAACATTTTTAATACCCAAAACGGTAACATACAACGCATTAGCCCAATTATCGGCTGCATTTGTATGTGTTGCTGCTGTTGATGCTTTAATACGTCCATTTTTCAATCCCTGGAAACATACGTGTTGTAAAACTGGTAAACATTTTATCAGCTTGTCAAAAATCCATCTAAACAACAAAATTTAATTATAACCTTTTAAAAATCTACAACTATGTCAGCCTTAAAATTCGAAACCTTACAATTACACGCCGGCCAGGAAGTTGACCCTACTACAGGTTCACGCGCGGTACCACTTTATCAAACTACATCGTACGTATTTAAAAACGCCGAGCATGGCGCCAACCTGTTTGCCCTTAAAGAGTTTGGCAATATTTATACCCGTTTGATGAACCCCACTACCGATGTGTTTGAAAAACGCATTGCCGCTTTAGAAGGTGGCGTTGCGGCTTTAGCCACCGCATCGGGTCAGGCCGCCCAGTTTATAGCTTTAAATAACATCTTACAAGTCGGCGATAATTTTGTGACCTCACCATTTTTATATGGCGGCACTTATAATCAGTTTAAAGTTGCGTTTAAACGCTTAGGCATTGATGTTCGTTTTGCCAAAGACGACACCGCCGAAAGCCTTGAAGCTTTAATAGATGATAAAACCAAGGCCATTTACCTGGAAACTATAGGTAACCCTGGCTTTACAATTGCCGATTTTGATAAAGTTGGCGCATTGGCCAAAAAGCACGATCTGCCGCTGATTGTTGATAATACTTTTGGAGCAGGCGGCTATTTATTCCGTCCGTTGGAGCATGGCGCAAGCGTGGTGGTACAATCAACCACCAAATGGATTGGCGGTCATGGTACCAGCATTGGTGGCGTTATTGTTGATGGCGGCAACTACAACTGGGGCAACGGCAAGTTTCCGCAGTTCACCGAGCCTTCTGAAGGTTACCACGGGTTGGTTTTTGCCGATGTATTTGGCATTGGCGGTCCGTTTGGCAACATTCAGTTTATTATTCGTGCCCGTGTAGAAGGCTTGCGCGATTTTGGCCCTTCGCAATCGCCATTTAATTCATGGCTGAATATACAGGGACTGGAAACACTATCATTACGGGTGCAACGCCATGTAGATAATACACTGGAACTGGCTAAATGGCTTGACCAGCATCCGCAGGTAGCATCAGTAAACTATCCGGGATTAGCATCATCGCCATACCACGAATTAGCAAAAAAATACCTGAAAAATGGTTTCGGAGCTGTGTTATCTTTTGAGATTGATGGCGATAAAGAAGCAGCGGGTAAATTAATAGATAGCCTGAAACTGGTGAGTCATTTAGCCAATGTGGGCGATGCTAAAACGCTCATCATACAGCCATCGGCCACAACACATCAGCAGCTATCTGATGAAGAACAGCTATCGGCAGGCGTTACCCCAACATCGTTAAGGGTAGCGGTTGGTATTGAGCATATTGACGATATAAAAGCAGATTTTGAACAGGCATTTGCCAAAATAAAAGAGGCGCAAGCCGAATTGGTTTAAAGTCTTAAGTCGAAAGTCTTAAGTTCTGAGTTAAAAAAATAACGACTTAGAACTTAAGACTCAAGACTTTCGACTGAAAGTAAGATAGAATGAACACAGAAATATTTAAGTACACACAAACTTTTGAGCTGGAATCTGGCGAACAACTACAGCAACTGGAGATAGGCTTTCATACTTATGGCCGCTTAAACCAAGAGCGGGACAACGTGGTGTGGGTATGCCACGCCCTGACAGCCAATGCCGATGTTTTTGATTGGTGGAAAGGTTTTGTGGGCACTGCAAATAAATTTAACCCCGAAGAACATTTTATAGTTTGTGCCAATATTTTGGGTTCGCCATATGGTACAACTAATCCGGCAAGCACAAATCCGGAAACTGGTTTGCCATATTTTTTAACATTCCCCCAGTTTACTATCWGGGACATAGTTAAGGCCCACCAGTTATTAGCCGACCATTTGGGCGTGGGCAATATTCATATCCTTATTGGTGGCTCATTGGGTGGCCAGCAGGCTATTGAATGGGGCATCATCCAACCAAACCGTATCAAAAACCTTATTTTGATAGCAACCAACGCACGGCATTCGCCATGGGGCATCGCGTTTAATGAGTCGCAGCGTTTGGCTTTAAGTGCCGACGCCACTTTTAACAATAACACTATTGAAGGCGGCCAAAACGGCTTAAAGGCCGCCAGGAGTATAGCGCTGCTCTCCTACCGTACCTATAAAACTTACGGTATTACACAGCAGGAGGAGATTGATAGCAAAACCGATAATTTTAAGGCATCAACCTACCAGGAATACCAGGGCCAAAAACTGGTGAACCGGTTTAATGCCTACAGCTACTGGTATTTAACCAAGGTGATGGACTCGCACAACGTAGGCCGCGGCCGTAACGGTGTTGAGAAAGCATTAAGCATTATAAAAGCCCGTACGCTGGTTATTGGTATCAAGTCAGATGTGTTATTCCCCATCGAAGAGCAGGAATACCTGTTCAGGCATATTCCTAAATCGGCCTTTGCCGAATTGGATTCGTTTTATGGCCACGATGGTTTTTTAATTGAAACAGAAGCATTAACAAATATTATCACATCATTTTTTAAAACTGATGTAAAAGGAAAAATTATAGAATTGCAACGTACAGCGTAATGAGTAAAAAGTTAAGTATAGGATTATTTGGATTTGGCGTAGTTGGACAGGGATTATATGATATCATCAAGACAAAAAATTTAAACATCGAAATTGTAAAATTTGCTATTAAGGATCCGCACAAAGAGCGCTCCCTGCCGGCACATTTATTTACAACAGATAAAGACGAGTTGCTAAACAACCCGGAGATTAATACCATTGTAGAATTGATTAACGATACCGAGGCTGCTTTTGAAATTGTATCAAGGGCATTAAGCAGCGGGAAAAACGTGGTATCGGCCAGTAAAAAAATGATAGCGCTTCATTTAGAAGAGCTGATTGAGCTACAGCACAAACATGGCACTTCATTATTATACGAAGGCGCGGTTTGCGGTAGTATCCCTATTATCCGTAACTTGGAAGAGTATTATGATAATGAACTGCTACACTCCATAAGCGGAATTTTTAACGGATCATCAAATTATATCTTATCTAAAGGCTTTATTGAAGGCCTTGATTATGATAGTGCCCTTAAACAGGCGCAAGACCTTGGTTTTGCCGAAACCGACCCTGCCAGCGACGTAGGCGGTTACGATGCCAAATACAAGCTGGTTATTGCTGCGGCACATGCCTATGGCGTAATAGTACAGCCAGATGAGGTTTTCAATTTAGGCATTCAGAACCTTGCTGCCCAGGATTTACAATACGCCCGCGAAAAGAACCTGAAAATTAAACTGGTTCCCGTAGCTAAAGAATTGGACGATAGCAACGTGGCCATGTTTGTATTGCCTAAATTCGTTAACAGTACCGAGTTTTTATATAACGTGGAGTACGAGTACAATGGGGTAACGGTACAAGCCGCCTTTGCCGATCAGCAATTCTTTTTCGGAAAAGGCGCCGGTGGCCACCCTACCGGTTCGGCCGTGCTATCAGATATAGCCGCGTTGCGCTATAGCTACCAATACGAGTACAAAAAAGCCAAAGAAAAAACAGGACTTCAATTTACCAACGATGTGGAGTTTGATATCTATTTAAGGTATGATGACGAGCGATTGGTAGAAGATTTGAAATTTATTTCGATAAAAGAACGCTATTATTCTGGCGATTATAAATTTGTTATCGGAAAAGTTAATTTACAAAGCCTCATTGATAACCAATTGCAAATAACCGAAGGAAAGGCGTTTGTTGCCTTTGCCGGCCAGCTTACCGGCGTTAGCCTGGCATCGATATAAGTGAAAGCCTGAATAATTATAAAGCAAATTTTGCTTTGTTAGCTTATAACAAAAGAAAGGGTATCCGTTTTGGGTACCCTTTCTTTGTGTTATAAAAATTTATTTTGTTATACAGCCCGATAGTGCACCGGCTCCTGGTATATCATTATCAGGCAGAACGGCAAAGCTACCGTCCTCATGTAAAACTTTTAGGTTTTTTCTGTTGGGGCCATTCCTTTCAAGCGTATGACTATCCGCAGTCATATCTGGATTAACATTAGTGCCCCTCATCCACATATTGTTAGCCTGGTTTTGGTTTAGTTCTCCATACTTTCTCATGGTCTTATCCTCCTTTATATTTTAGGTTATTAATTCTAAAATTATTCATGGCCACGAATTCAGTTGGTGATAAGTCTGGGCACGCTCTTTTGTAGCTGGGATTTTATCCTCGTTATATAAAATATAAACTCATTATTGTTCTATATATTATCCCGAAAGAGCGATAAAGAAGAGGCCGACCGGTACGGATAGCCCCTCCTTATTTTCAAGCAGCGAGTTCTGTTTGGTTAGTAAAGCCGGCTGGTCGCCGGCACGATGTTATAATCATCGCTAATAATAATTCAAGCTCCTAAAACTATATACCTTCGGTACCCGGCTCATGCCCTACCATACGGCCTGTTGTACGGCCCTGCGGGCGACTGGCAAAATCGGTTTTAGCTGGCCCAACTGATGGAAACTCTTTCTTATTTGGTGGGGTTACATCAGTTTGTTCGCTGTAAGATGTATCGGCGCTTCTGGTAGGCTGATCAACTTCTACCTGGCTATGGCTACCTACACCTTCTGTCCTGGTTTTACGTTCTTCGGGAGTTTCGTTTGGATACTCGTCGGTTACATCAAACTCTTCGTCCAAATCATCGCCATCATCTTCTAAGTCGCGATTAGCGTTATAGGCATGGGCATTGTTTACAGAAGCTGACCCAGTATTTTGGTAATCACTATCCTGGTTTTCCCAGGTTTCATTATGCATATTCATAGGTTTTAATTTTAGTTGTTAATTAATAAACCCATTGAAATAGCATATTGTTTTCTAATTAAGAAAATAACTTTCGGCAGTATATGCAGATTTTAGATGTGCAGAACGGATATAGTTAAACGAATGTACTAAGCCATCGTCATTGCGAGGCACGAAGCAATGACGAACTATGTGGGACTTAGCATGTAGGGGATTGCTTCGTGCCTCGCAATGACGGTGGTTTGATATTGACAGTCAATAACTTACAAACACTCCATTATGAGCGTGTTGCGGCAATCGCGGACTGTGAAAAGCGGATATATCTTAATAGTATATTAATCAACATTTTACGCGCTTACCAAGCAAAGCTCTTTTACCTTGGCTACGGTGAAATCAACTTCGTCTTTGGTGTTGTATTTGGAGAAGGAGAACCTCACCGATGGCCTTGATGAACTTGCACCTATCGAGGTAAGTACGTGCGAGCCAATATCGGTACCCGAACTGCAGGCGCTGCCGCCTGATGCTGATATACCGCTGATATCTAAATTAAATAACAACATATCGGCCATTTCCATTTCGGGGAAAGCAACGTTAAGTACTGTGTACAGGCTCTTTTCAGGATCGGTTTCGCCGTTAAAGTTTACGCCGGGAATTTCGCTGGTTAATTTGCCCAGCATGTATGATTTTAAGCCTTGGATATGTGCCTGGTGTTGCTCCATTTCGGCGTAAGCCAGTTCCAAAGCTTTGGCCAGGCCAACAATGCCGTAAATATTTTCGGTACCGCCACGCATATTACGCTCCTGCGAGCCGCCGTATATTAAGGGCTTTATTTTAATGCGGTGATTGATGTGTAAAAAGCCAACGCCTTTAGGCCCATGCAGTTTATGACCGGCGCAAACCAAAAAATGAGTTTTAAGCTTGCTCAGGTCATGCTGATAGTGCCCCATGGTTTGTACCGTATCGCAATGATAAATGGCGCTATAGGCCTCGCAAAGGTCGCCAATGCGGTTCATATCCGATAGGGTGCCAATCTCGTTATTGGCGTGCATGATAGATACAAAACTCCTGGCATTATTTTTCAATAAAGCTTCCAGGTGGTCGTAATCTACATTGCCTTTACTATCAATATTAACAAAGCTTAGTTTGATGATACCCGATTTTTCCATAGCCTCCAGTGTATGCAATACGGCATGATGCTCAATATGACTGGTTATGGCATGGGTAATGTTATGATCAATAATGCCGCAACGGATAGCTGTATTATCGGCTTCGGTGCCGCTCGAGGTAAAAAATATTTCAGCAGGCGAAGTATGCAGCAGCCCCGCTATGGTTTTGCGCGATCTTTCGATTAGCGTGCGCGCCTCCCTCCCATGTGAATGAATTGACGACGGATTACCATAATGGTTTTCCATCACTTTATACATTTCTTTTAAAACTTCAGGGTCAAGCGGCGTAGTAGCAGCATTGTCAAAATAAACACGCATCGTTATAGTAATTATTGATTTATTGAATTACTTAATTAGTGATTTGAAGAGCAAACTCAACAATTCATCAATTCAATCCTTCAACAAATGGGTCAGTTAACTTATAAAAACTCTTTATTAAATTACAATTTAATGATTTGGTTATGTCTAACTCAATAATTCACTAAATCGATAATTCAATAATTAATTCAAAATTTCTTTAATATCTGTGATTATCTTATTTGCCAGTCCGTTTGCAACCGTTTCTGAATTGCCCTCGGAGTAAATACGGATAATCGGTTCAGTATTTGAACGACGCAAATGTACCCATTCTTTATCAAATTCTATTTTCAAACCGTCAATTGTTGAGTGCGGTTGTTTCATGTATTTTTCTTCAACCTTGATCAAAAGGGCATCAATATCCATTTCTGGGGTTAAAGTGATCTTATTTTTAGAAATAAAATAACCGGGATATGACCGACGCAGGTTTGAAACCGACTTGCCATATTTAGCCAGGTGGGTTAAAAACAAGGCAATACCAACTAAAGCATCGCGGCCGTAGTGTATTTCGGGGTAAATAATACCGCCATTACCTTCGCCGCCAATAACGGCGTTAACCGCTTTCATTTTGTTAACCACGTTCACCTCGCCTACTGCCGACGCGTGATATTCGCCCCCGGCCTTTTCGGTAACATCGCGCAACGCACGGGTTGACGACAGGTTGGATACCGTATTACCCAAATTATTCTGCAACACGTAATCGGCCACGGCAACCAGCGTATACTCCTCACCAAACATATTGCCGTCCTCGCAAACAAAGCAAAGGCGATCAACATCCGGGTCAACGGCTATACCTAAATGGGCACGCTTACTCAAAACTTCTTTTGACAGGGCCGTAAGGTTCTCGGGCAAAGGTTCGGGATTGTGCGGAAAATTCCCATCGGGCTCACAATATAATTGGTGAACGGTTTTTACACCCAGTGCCTTTAGCAAGGCTGGTACAAAAATACCACCGGTAGAATTCACACAATCAATTACAATATTAAAATCGGCTTTCCTTATAGCTTCCACATCAACCAGTGGCAATGCCAGTACAAGGTCGATATGTTTTTGCAACCAGCTATCGTCAAGGGTAACCTTGCCAAGGTCGTTTACATCGGCATATTTAAAATCGCTGTTTTCGGCAATTTCTAATACTTCTTTACCATCAGCATCACTTATAAATTCACCATCGGCATTCAATAACTTAAGCGCGTTCCATTGTTTAGGGTTGTGGCTTGCTGTTAGTATAATGCCGCCTGCCGCCTGCTCACCGGTAACTGCAACTTCAACAGTGGGCGTAGTTGAAAGGCCAAGGTCAATTACATCAATACCAAGGCCTTGTAAGGTACCTACTACCAGGTTATTAACCATGGTGCCCGATATGCGTGCATCACGGCCTATCACAATTTTTTTTATCCCCGATTTTTTAACGGCCCATGAGCCATAAGCCGAAGTGAATTTTACAATATCCAGCGGTGTTAAACCATCGCCAACAGCACCGCCAATGGTGCCGCGTATCCCCGAAATTGATTTTATAAGTGTCAAAATTGTAATTGTTTTTTGTTGGACAAAAGTAAAATATTTAACCGATAGCCTAGTACAATTTATATTTTTCTGCAAACGTTTGCCCGGTAAAAGATGTGCTAAAAATGCTAAAAAATCATTTTATCACTCATGATTTTAACTAAACCCGCATACAACCAAATGTAAAATCAAAACGTTGATGGATTGAATGTTTGTATATTTAAGCGGTAATCACAAAACGCAGCAAACAAAAGCGTTTGGATTGTACTAATTAAAAAAGCTTTACTACCTGGTAAAACGTTATAAAAATGAAAATTGTACTTTTTTGTTTTATTCTTATTGCACCTATTTTTGTACAGGCGCAATCATCTTTTACAGTAACGGGTAAAGGTGGTTTAAATGATGGCGATAAAATATACTTGGTTTATAAAGTAAATAACAAGCCACTCATTGACTCTGTAAGTGTCATCAACCATCAATTTAAATTTGCAGGTACAACTACAGGTATTCATTCGGGTTATGTATGCCGGAATGACAATCCGGATACTGCCTCCATACTTCGCGATGCTAAGAATTTTTATATCGAACCAGGCAATATAATGATCACTACCAATGATTCTTTGTATAACGCCGAACTATCTGGCACAACCACAAATAATGATCTATCTGTGCTAACACATCAATTAGAAAGTTATTCGCGGGAGCGTAACCAAATAGAAGCTGATTATGATGCATTAACAGCGCAGCAAGTAAAAGATATTGAGATGATAGCCCCGATCAGGGCAAGGCTAAAGTTGGTATTGTTAAAAATGAGCCCGGTACAATTGTCATTTATTAAAAGCCATCCACAATCATATGTCAGCTTGGTTACGTTACAGGAGATTGTAAACAACGAAGATATGTTAGCTAAAAATAGCGCTGCCTTCAATAGTTTATCCCCTTCGCTTAAAGCAACTTCTTTAGGGCTAAAATTGAAAAAAATAATTGCAGCGCTATCTAAAACAGCAATAGGATCAACAGCAAAAAACTTTACGCTAACCGATAATAAAGGTAATCGCGTCAGGCTTTCAAACTTTAGGGGCAAATACACGTTGGTTGATTTTTGGGCCTCATGGTGTTTACCCTGCCGCGAGGAAATGCCCAATGTTGTCCTTGCTTACAACAAATTTAAAAGTAAAGACTTTACTGTGGTAGGTATTTCTCTCGATGATGCAAAAGACAAGAAGGCCTGGATCAATGCTATCAGTGCCGACGGAGCGTTATGGACACAATTACTGGATGCTAATAAAAAAGTAAAAGCCTTGTATGGCATAACTACCATACCGGCAAATATTTTGATAAACCCTGATGGTAAAATCATCGCCAGAAATTTGAAAGACAAAACGTTACTAATTAAACTGGATGAGTTGCTTGGCGGTAAATAGTTTTCAGGCAAATAATAACCCTTTGTGATTTACGTGCTATTTCAAACAGGTATTGTTAAACAAAAGCCATTTCACCATTTTATTGGTCGCCTATTTACAAACTTGTTTTAAAGTATTTAATAACTTTGCCCGCTAACAAAAAAATCGCAATTGCATCAATGCCAGATTACATCTTACAACTCGACCGGCATTTATTTTATTTCATCAATCACGATCTTGGCAACCCGTTCTTTGACCTGGTTATGCCCTGGTTTCGTAATCCTAAATTCTGGATTCCGCTATATATTTTCATTATTGTTTTTTCTTTATGGCGATATAAAAAAGCGGGGGCTATTATCATCATCCTGTTAGCAACAACAGCAGGCTTTGCCGATTTTACAAGCGCTACCCTCATTAAGCACCAGGTACAAAGGCTTCGCCCCTGCCGCGATCCGGTGGTTGGCTTAACCGATATTAACCGCATTCCATGCGGAACGGGTTACAGCTTCCCTTCAACCCATGCGACCGATCATTTTGCCATGGCTATTTTTATATGCCTTGTTTTTGGAAAAAAATGGCGCTGGGTATGGTTTGCTGCAATTTTCTGGGCCGCACTGGTATCATTTGCCCAAGTTTACGTGGGCGTGCATTTCCCTGTTGATGTCATTTGTGGTGCCATTTACGGCTCGCTTGTGGGGATGCTGTTTGCCTATATTTTCAAAAAAATACAACCTGCCTTTTAATGGAGATCTGGAAAGTTTTACTGTTGTTTTTAAGTGCCTCTCTTGGTGGCTTATCTGTTTTTTTATTCAGGGGAGATAATCATAAAATGCTCAAACTTGTGCTGTCGTTTAGCGGGGCTTACCTGTTTGGCATAACTGTTTTGCATTTAATACCCGATGCTTACCACGGCAATGATAATTATGTGGGGGTATTTATCCTGATCGGTTTTCTTTTCCAGATTGTTTTAGAGCTATTTTCCGACGGCATTGAGCACGGCCACATGCACAAACACCAGCACGACCTTGTGGTTTTTCCGGTGGGTATTATGGTAAGCCTTTGCCTGCACGCCTTTTTAGAGGGTATGCCATTAGCGCAAGGCAACCAGGATCAGTTGGTTTATGGCATAGCACTGCACCATATACCAGCAGCATTTGCTTTAGGTACTGTGCTGCTCACCAACAAGCAAGGCCGTAATAAAACCGTGTTTTTCATTTTGTTATTTGCCGTAATGGCGCCGGCGGGCTACTTTTTTAGTAATGCCTTAAGCACCAGTAATATTGGTAACCTGCAGCATTACTTTAACAGGATAATGGGCTTGGTAATTGGTATCTTCCTGCACATATCCACCACCATATTGTTTGAATCAAGCGCCGATCATAAATTCAACTTACGTAAAATGATCGCGGTTTTGTTGGGTGTAGCCATTGCAATAGCGGCGAGCCCCCTGACCCTCTAAAGGGGGAACGACGGTGCTAATTCTTTAAATGCTGCAATTCAAAAGTCCTCTCCTTTGGAGAGGATTTAGGTGAGGCTAATACTCTCTAACATATTAATATACAGTTCGATACCTTCTCTTATCTCATCTACATATACAAACTCATCAGCAGTATGCGACCTTGCAGAGTCGCCGGGGCCAACTTTGATAGATGGGATATCCAGCAGCGATTGATCAGAGGTAGTTGGCGACCCATACGTTGTACGGCCTAAAGCTATTCCAGCTTGTACAATAGCATGCTCCCGGGGAATTGATGATGGTTTAAGGCGGATAGATCTTGGCTTTACATCGGAGCTTACATGCTGGCGGATGATTTCCAGAACCTCCTCGTTACGGTAGGCGTCGGTAACCCGAACATCAACGGTAAACACACAACTTGCCGGTACCACATTGTGCTGCGAACCAGCGTTGATAATAGTAACCGACATTTTGATGGGCCCAAAAACTTCCGATTCTTTGGGAAACTTAAAACTGCGGAACCATTCAATATCTGTTAGTGCTTTATAGATGGCATTTTCGCCTTCCTCGCGGGCTGCATGCCCCGCGCGGCCATGAGCAGTGCAATCCAGCACCATTAAGCCACGTTCGGCAATGGCCAGCTGCATCAGGGTAGGTTCACCTACTATCCCAAAATCCAGTTTACCCAGGTCGGGGATAATGAGTTCAAGTCCGTTTACGCCGGAGATCTCTTCTTCGGCAGTGGTAGCCAGGCAAAAATTATATTTCAGGTTTTCCCTGTCATGAAAATAAAGAAATACGGCTATTAACGATACCAGGCATCCGCCCGCATCATTACTGCCAAGGCCAAATAGTTTACCATCTTCAATCTTGGCATCGTATGGGTCGCGCGTATAACCAGAGTTCGGTTTCACTGTATCGTGATGTGAGTTGAGCAGTATGGTTGGCTTTGCCGGATCAAAATGCCTGTTCCAGGCCCAGATGTTGTTAAGCTTGCGATGGGTGGTTACTCCGTGTTGTTGTAAAAACTCGTTAATCAGATCGGCTGTACGATCTTCTTCTTTACTGAATGATGGTATAGATATCAGTTGCTGTAGTAATGTAACTGCCAACTGGTATAAATTGTTGCTATCGGTCATAGATATTGGGATAATCCCCATGAATGTTATGCGGGCAAAATTAATAACTTTTTATGTAACGATACTGATAAACGAATGGTATTAATATTCGGGTTTAAATTAAAATTGTAGTTTTGAAATTCAATCTATTTTATCCAAAACAATGAAAAAGACATCAATCTTATCTATCTTATTTTTAATGCTGACGGCAGGCGCTTCCTACGCCCAGCAAACCAGCAACTACAACAAAAACGGTTACAAGTTAACTTTTATCAACTATGACAATACACTTGATACTGCGCTGAAAACCAAACTAATAAACACATTTTATAAAGTATATCCTGAGCTGGCAAATGCTTACAATAAAAAAACGCTGAAGGCAGTTACCATGATTATAGATACCAGTTACAAAGGCGTTGCCGAAACTGCAAACGGTATTGTCACCATAAGCTCGCGCTGGATGCACCAACGCCCCCAGGACATCGATGTGGTAACGCACGAAGTAATGCATATTGTACAGGATTATGGCCAAAGCACCGGTCCGGGCTGGCTAACAGAAGGTATTGCCGATTATGCGCGATTCAAATTTGGCGTTAATAACCCGGCAGCAAACTGGTCGTTACCGGCTTACAAGGCCACTCAAAACTATGATAATAGCTACCGGGTTACGGCGCGTTTCCTGGCCTGGCTTGAAAAAAGCAAACCCGGAATAGTGAAAACTTTCGATAGCAAAATGCGCGACCATACATTTACCGACGACACATGGAAACAACAAACAGGTAAAACCCTGGATGAGTTGTGGAAAGATTATTCAGCTAATCCAACTGTCTGAATCAGGATTCTTAGAATATACAGAATTAGTCTGAACCGGAATTTTAATGAATTAAGGAATTATTTGAATTTTTAAATTTTGGAAAATTCCTTAATTCGTTAAATTCGAGTTCAGACAAATAATTTTCAAATCTTCAAATTCTCAAATCAATTAATCCTCCTCCATCTTCGAGTGTTTCCGTGTATCCCTCATGGTAACATAAAGCACCAGCGATAAAGCGATACACACGGTTACATACCAGTAAAACCATTGGGCGTGATGCACCGTTTTAAAGCCTAAAGCAATGTATTCTGCCGAGCCGCCAAATATAGAAACCGCTATGGCGTATGGAAAACCAACCCCAAGCGCACGTATGTTTGCAGGGAAAAGTTCGGCCTTTACAACAGCATTAATAGAAGTGTACCCACTTACGATGATAAGCGCTGCCAAAATAAGGCCGAAGGCAATCCAGCCGTCTTTTGTGCCTCCCAGCAATGTGAGTATCGGGATAGTGGTTATTGTACCTAAAACGCCAAAGCCTATCAACAACGGTTTGCGCCCGATGTTATCAGATAACAATCCAAAAAGTGGCTGTATCAGCATAAAGACCAGCAAAGTAAGGCTTGAAATTAAGGTAGCTTCGGCTTTGCTAAATCCAGATGTATCTACCAGGAACTTTTGCATATACGTTGTAAAGGTGTAAAATGCCAATGTCCCTCCTGCTGTGAGGCCTATAACTGTAAGCACAGCCCTTGGGTGTTTGGCCAATTCGGTAATAGTGCCGTGTGTTGTGCTGGTTTTATTTTTTTCAACGGAGAATGAGGCCGATTCCTGCAAACTACGGCGCAGGTACATCGTAATCACAGCCAGGAAAGCGCCGATGCCGAAGGCGATGCGCCAACCCCAGTCATGTAACTGTTGCTCAGTTAAGAATATCCTTTGCAGTAAAACCAACAAGCCCAGGGCAAGTAACTGCCCCATAATGAGGGTTACGTATTGAAAGCTGGAATAAAACCCCCGGTGCTTGCGACCGGCCATTTCGCTTAAATAAGTCGCGCTTGTGCCATATTCGCCGCCTACGCTCAGGCCCTGTATAACCCGGGCCAACACCAGCAGCAGCGGTGCCGCAACGCCAATAGTTTTATAACCGGGTGTTATAGTAATAATTAATGAGCCAAGGCTCATGAGGAGCACTGATATGGTTAGCGCCTTTTTACGACCGTGTTTATCGGCATATGTACCCATTAGCCACCCACCTATTGGCCGCATTAAAAAGCCGAGTGCAAATACACCTGCACTTTTTAACAACTGGGCCGTCTCGTTGGAGTCAGGAAAAAAAGAATTGGAAAAATAAAGTGAAAATGCCGAATATACATACCAATCATACCATTCAACCAAATTGCCTAACGAGCCGCCAATTATTGATTTGATACGGCCTCCTGTTGTTTTAACGGTAACGTGAGATGTATTAGTCATATTTTGCTTAAAAAGATAAACGCATAAATGTACCATAATCAAATTAGCGTACAAAAAACTTAATCAGCCTAATCTAACTAAATCAACTACTCACTATATTTAAAGCATGCTTTTTACCGAAGACTTTTTGCATTATGTATGGAAATTCCGCCTGTTTGACCGTTCAGATCTCAGAACGGAAGACGGCGAAACGCTGGACATATTCTCTACCGGAGTTCACAACAGCGATTCAGGCCCCGATTTTCATAACGCCCGAATTAAAATCGGCGAAACACTTTGGGCTGGAAATGTTGAGGTACATCTTTCGGCTTCCGATTGGCAAAAGCACGGACATACCACCGATGAAGCCTATAATAATGTGATTTTGCATGTTGTTTACAACAACGATTTACCGTTAAAACTAAACAATGGGCGAAAAGTACCAACGCTGCAATTGAATAACAGGGTTCCGGCCGAATTATATGGCCGTTATCACCAGATGATATTCGGCAATCAAACTATCATACCATGCGAGGCCAGTATCGRCACAGTTGACGGATTAATTATGCACAATTGGCTTACCCGCGTCTTGGTGGAACGGCTGGAAAAAAAATCGGCTGCAGTAATAGCCGCCCTTGCCATTAACCGGGGCGATTGGGAAGAAACGTTTTACCAATTTTTAGCTGCCAATTTCGGGTTTAAAACAAATGCCCTGCCCTTTGAACTGCTGGCAAAATCGCTGCCGCAGCTTACACTGGCCAAAAACAAAAATAACCCGATGCAAATTGAAGCGCTCATATTTGGCCAGGCAGGTTTTTTAGAGGGCGACCTGAACGATGAATATCCTGTTAAGCTAAAAAAAGAATACGATTACCTCCGAAAGAAGTACGGTCTTAAACCAATAGAAAGCCATCTATGGAAATTTATGCGCTTAAGGCCGCCCAATTTCCCAACCATTAGGCTTGCCCAATTTGCAGCCTTGATTGTTAGCGCCAATCACCTGTTCTCGAAGATATTGGAGATAAAAGATATTGATGCCTTACGCAACCTTTTTGCATCCAATAAAACAAACGAGTATTGGGACAATCATTACCGTTTTGATGTAGCTTCAAAACCATTGCCTAAAGTTATGGGGGCGGCTTCCGTTGATATATTGCTTATTAATACCCTCGCCCTGTTCTTGTTTAGCTATGGCAAACACCACCAGCAGCAATATTATATTAGCCGCGCACTAAAACTTTTAGAAAATTTACCGGCCGAAAAGAACAATATTACCGCAGATTTTGTTAACTTAGGGGTGAAAATTACTAATGCATTTGAATCGCAGGCACTGATCGAACTAAAAAATAACTATTGTAATTACAAGAAATGCCTGCAATGCGGTGTTGGTAATAAAATATTAAAGCTCAGCTGACATGCTACAAAGAATATTAACTTTTTTTGAACGCTACTCCTTTGGTGTATGTACGTACCTGGGCGAAAAATTTAACATTTCGATAGCCAAAATCCGTTTGTTTTTTATTTACTCTTCCTTTTTAGCAGTAGGTTTCCCACTTATATTTTATTTCTTCGCCGGCATCGTACTCGATATCCGTAAATTCGTAAAGCGTACGCACACCAGGGCTACTGATCTTTAACGCGATTTTAAGGGTTTTACAGGATTTGTTTAAAATAGCGGACTTATCAATCTTATCTTAATCTCAGCCTAATTACTTCCCCGAGGCTTGATGATAGCTTGTTCTCAACATAAAAACAATTAACGTAGCAAGTTTTAGGTACTATACCAACATACCGGTAATAACAGCATCCTGTAAATTACGCACTTTAAACTTGGGCTTATAACAGTAGTGTGCCAGTTGTTTTACCCAGGTACTGTTATACCCAAATACCATTTTTATCATCCTTACCCTGGTTGATCCTTTAGGATACCCATATTTGTACCAGGTAAATTTAGATTGGTCTATTTTAAACTGATCGGTAAAATCGGCCAGGAAGAGGTCTATTTCAATGTCGAAAATATCCAGGTCGAGGTCCAGGCTGGTTTCAAGGCAAAGACTGCCAGGATCTACACTGCGAATTTTGTAGCGGCTGCAATAATCAACAATAAATTCTTTTAAAGGGGGCAGTATCTCTTCCATTAATTGAATAGTTTTGATCATGTTGGTTATAGGACGTTGTTTTAAAAACAAAGGTTGCATCATGGAGACCTATTTTTGAAAAAAAGGTTACCATATTATTAAAAAAGATATTGCTGATGCCCTTAACGCGAGGGCATCAGTATCTAAATATTTATCAACGCTGGTCTTCAATTAAATAACAGAAAGGTGGATAAACTCATGAAGCCGGGATTTATCACCATAAAACGATATTTTGCGTTTATTGGCAGCTTCTTATTAAAAGATCTAAATCTGTTCGGTACCTATTTGGGCCAACAACAGGCTCAAAAATTTAGGTGCGCTTAAATTTCGCAAAACATCAGTTTAATGTTAACCTTGATAAATCTAAAAATCACTGATTATTAAATAGTTATAAATATTTTTCCTGAAATGTGTTAAGTTATGTTAACCCAACTTAGATGCGTTTGCACTACCATTAATGCAATTTTGCCAAATAATTCAAGCGGTATCGTTATTATTGCAATTAGTTTATCATATCCCATGAAMCTAAAAGTTATAGCTTTTGATGCCGATGATACCCTTTGGGTTAATGAACCTTATTTTCAGAATACAGAGAAAAAGTTTTGCAGCCTGCTGGAAGACTTTTTGCCCGAACATGATATCTCAAAAGAGCTTTTTAAGGTGGAGGTTGATAACCTCCCCCTTTATGGTTATGGCATAAAAGGCTATATCCTGAGCATGATTGAAGCCGCCTTAAAAATATCAGACAATAAGATCGGTATCGATACCATCAACATTATTTTACAATATGGGCGGGAGATGCTCAATGAGCCTATTGAACTGCTGGATGGTGTGGAGCACGTGTTATCAACACTAAAAACTGATTATCGCCTGGTGGTAGCCACAAAAGGCGATCTGCTTGACCAGGAACGCAAACTAAAAAAATCGGGTCTGGCGCATTATTTTCACCATATCGAGATTATGAGCGATAAAAAAGAAGATGATTATATTAAACTTATAAAACACCTGGATATTAATCCTGAAGAGTTTATGATGGTGGGCAATTCCCTTAAATCGGATGTAATGCCGGTGTTAAATATTGGTGGATATGCTATACATGTACCTTACCATACCACCTGGGCACATGAGCATGTGGAGACCAGTTTAAGTCATGAAAAATTTATGCAGGCAGATAAGCTTACAGATATTTTATCATCGGTACAAGGATGAGGAAAAAATTAGATCTTGATACCTGGGTACGCAAAGAACATTTCCTTTTCTTTAAGCAATTTGACGAGCCTTATTACGGCGTAACCGTAACTATGACTTGTACAGCCGCGTATGCATTTGCCAAAGAAAAGAAGGTATCATTCTTTTTATACACCATGTACCTCGCCTTAGCTGCTTCGCAAAAAATAGCTGAATTTACTTATCGTATCGAAGGCGATGAAGTGTACGTCCACGATCAGGTAGACGGAGGATCGACCGTTGGGCGAGCCAATGGCACATTTGGCTTCGGATCGTTTCCATACGCGCCTTCACTTGATGAATTTATAGTTACCGCCAATCAAGAGGTTGAGCAGGTGGAACAATCCAATGAACTGGTACGCTCATCGGCCACCAACATCATCCGTTTTTCATCATTACCGTGGATTGATTTTACCAGTATATCCCACGCCCGGATGTTTGGTATTGAAGATAGCTGCCCCAAAATCTCTTTTGGTAAAATGACAGTACATGAGAATGGCGAACGATCAATGCCGGTATCTATACACGTACACCATGCCCTGGTAGATGGCCTACACGTGGGCCGGTTTATTGATAGTTTTCAGCAACTAATGAATAACGGGGTTTAAACCGTTTTTTCCATTACAATAAGTTCTATTAATTCTTTTGGTGCTCCAAAACGGCCATGATCATGAAATGGTTGAATTTCGCCCGTAAATACATACCCACGCCGTTCATACCAGCTAACCAACTCCTTACGGCTGCGGATTACCGTCATGCTGATTGTGTGCAGGCTAAGTTGCTTTGCAATAACTTCGGCTTCCTCAATTAAAGCTCGGCCTACTCCCCCGTTTTGCAACGCCGGCGATACGCTAAACATACCCAGATATAACTTATCCTCTTTAACTTCAAGGTATACAGTACCTATGATGTTACCAGCGGTGTTGGTATACTTTAAAATGGTGATGGCATCGTTATTCAGGTAATCAATTAACATCGGCTCATCTATCCTGATACCATCAACCAGGTCGGTTTCTGTAGTCCAGCCTTTTTTTGATTCTTCGCCCCGGTAGGCACTGTTAATCAATATATTTAGTTCGGCTACATCGGTAAGCGTTGCTTTGGTTATTGGCATAGTATCTTGTTTTTGGGAGGGCAAACTTAGTATTTACAGCAATAAATCCCTAACAAAAAAATTAACCGTTTACAATAATTTATAATCCTCGCGGGCCGGGCTAAAAATATCAATCAGTTTACAATCAGTAACAGCGGTACCGCCATGCACAATATTTGATGGGATGATTGCAAACATCCCGGAATCCAATACCTGCGGAATACCGCCAACAGTAAGCTCAAATTTCCCCTCCAGCACAAACGAAGACTGTTCGTGTACGTGTTTATGCATCGGTAAAGATATCCCTGCCTTTACCTCAATAAAATTGATGGTGTTGGCATCGGTGTGGATTAGTTTTGAAAAATAGCCGGGCGCAATCTCTTTGGTTTTGATATCGCTAAACAGGTGAAAAAATTGGTTTTGCATGCATCAAATTTACACTACTATTTTAAACTTTGTATCTTTTCTTTAACTGCTATTGTCTCCCGGGTAAAACAATCCCGGTGTTTGACGGGATTGTGATTGGGGTAAAACAACCACCTGATTAATTAAAATATATAACCAAATGTTGACCGTTTATAATGCCGCAATATTWGAAAACCATCTTATCTTTATACGGTTATTAGATAAGTTACACATCAACCAATCATGGCTTTTATTGATTATTATAAAATATTAGGGATAGACAAGGCAGCTTCGGATAAAGACGTCAAAAATGCTTACCGCAAGCTGGCCCGCAAATATCATCCCGACTTAAATCCCAACGACGCTGAAGCGAATAAAAAATTCCAGGAAATAAACGAGGCTAATGAAGTATTGAGCGATGCCGAAAAACGCAAAAAGTACGATAAATACGGCGAAAACTGGCAACATAGCGAAGCATATGAACAGCAAAACAGGCAGCAACAAAACAGGCAACGTGGTAGTGGGGCGGGCGGTTTCGAAGGATTTGGAGGTGGTTTTGGCGGCGGCGAAGATTTTTCCGATTTCTTCCAATCGATGTTTGGTGGCGCCGGAGGTGCGGGTGGCGGGCGCCGCACGGGTTACCGCGGACAGGATTTGAATGCCGAATTTCAATTGAACCTGCAGGACACTCTGCAAACACATAAGCAAACGCTTACCGTTAACGGAAAAAACATACGAATTACAATCCCGGCTGGAATTGAAAATGGCCAAACCATTAAAATTGCCGGCCATGGGGGCGCTGGCGTAAATGGAGGCCCTGCCGGCGATCTGTTTATTAAATTTAATATCCCGGCGGATGCCCGTTTTAAACGTGATGGCGCTAACCTTTATAATACTATTGATCTTGATTTATATACGGCTGTATTAGGTGGCGAGATTATGGCCGAAACACCAACCGGAAAAGTAAAAGTTAAAGTAAAGCCCGAAACTCAAAATGGCGCCAAGGTAAAGTTGAAAGGCAAGGGTATGCCGGTTTATAAAAAAGAGAATGAGTTTGGCGACTTATATCTTACCTATAACATAAAAATACCAACCAACCTTACCGATAAACAAAAGCAACTGTTTGAAGAACTGTCAAAATCCTGATTATTATGAAAACGGAGAATCTAATTACAGTCAATGAATTTTGTATCTACCATAACGTGGAGTTCACGTTTATAAATTCGTTGCAGCAAGCAGGGCTTGTTGATGTTAAAGAAGTTGACCAAACCATATTCATTCCCGAATCGGAATTAAAAAAGCTTCAGAAAATAGTTAGCTTACACGAGTTAGATATCAATATCGCCGGCATCGAGGCGATAACACATATGCTTGACAGGATTGAACAAATGCAGGAAAATATGCGCGGGCTGCGCAATAAGCTGAAGATGTATGAGGGAGAGTAAGTTGCCTACTCCATATACTTCAACATCATGCGTTCGCTTACAATATTGGCGTCATCAATTACAGACTCCGGGTAGCCCATTGATGCTAATATCGCGATACCATTTTTGCTTTTAAGCAGGCCTTCTTTTAATTTGTAATCGAATACAAGCGTTTTGCCCGATTTGGAGTCTTCAAACGAGTAAATGGCAAAATCTTCATCCAGCAGTTCGGCCAGTTCAAGGTCGTGGGTAGATACAAAAACAAAATTATCGTTGGCTGTGATATATGATAAAACCGATTTTGCGGCGGCGATACGTTCAATGGTATTTGTACCCCTGAATATTTCATCTATAATAACCAGGCTTTTAATTTCTTCGGCAGCACTGCTGCTATCAACAATATTTAATATGGCCAGCGCCTGTGCCTGGAAAAAACTTTGCTGCTCTTCAATACTATCGGTTATTTTAATACTGGTTTGTATTTTTAGGAATGGTGCTTTATAAGCCTTGGCGCAGCTGGTAAATATAGTTTGAGCCAGCAAAGTATTAACTGCTATTGCCTTAATGAATGTTGTTTTGCCCGACATGTTTGAGCCGGTTATCAATGCGCCCCTATCTGCCCGGGTATACAATGAATTAGGCACGCATTTATCTACCAAAGGATGGAATAGATCGGTAATTTCCATTTTTGCATCCTGGCTGATAAATTCGGGCTTATTGTAAAATGGCAAACCTTCTCTTACCGATTGAATGGTTATCAGTACATCAACTTCGGCAACAAAATTGTATACCTTTTCAATGTCTTCGCGGAATTTGCCGATGTGGTTTATTGAATTGGTATAAATATGTGGCTCGAGCAGAAAAAGCACTTTAAAAAGCTGAAATACTGCATACCCCGGAGAGCCAGAATCAACCACCAGGTGACTTTCGAAATTCACAATACTTAAAGATCTTTTTAAACCGGCCAGGTTTAGGAGGCATTTTTTGATGTCGCTGGTATCGCCAATATCTGCATATCTAACTAACCAAACTGCCACTTTATGCATTATTAACAGTTGTGGTAGCGAATCTGAATATTCAGCTGTTTTTTTCTTGCTGGCAAAATGAAATATAGTGTTGTAACCCAACAGAACGCCCAATATGATCAGGCTGACTGGGTTAGGTATAACAATAAGTGACACAAGCGCTGCTAAAATTAAATACGGCACAATTTTAACATACAAAGCCATAACAGGGGCAAATAATGGCGTATGCGTTTTTAAAAACAAGTTGGGAATTTGATAGGCATTACTATGGCTGAGCTTTGAAAGCTCGAGTTCTAAAAATTCACGATTGGGTGCATCCGCATTGAGGGCTGTTACCTTGGCATCAAGTTTCGACAAATTATCAAGTGATGTTTCCGGAAAATGCAATTTCTTATATAATAGCTGCTTTCCGGGTTTTGAATTAGTTCTGTCTATATAGTTGAAAACATTTTTAAGGTCGAGGTCATCTGCGGTTACTGATGATATTTTGCCCGCGGCCGCATCCGCATCCAGGTAAATTTTTATCAAATCAAAATTGCGCCTCGAGTTTACCGGTTTTGCCCATTTGTTTTTGATTTTTTCCAGGTTTTTTTCTTTAGCCCGTAATTTTCCAAAGTAAGATACTATGTATGAAATTGTTAGTACAATAGACAAAATTAGTACCGTAAAAATGATATAATACATGCTTAAAAGAATATAAAAGATTTAAACCCGTGGTTTATTTTCCAGTCAATATAAATGTAAACAAAGTTATTAACTAATAAATTTTTAAAGCGATGAAACTGATTAAAATTTCGATAATAACCCTGGCTATATTATTTTCATTTCAATTTGCCAAAGCTCAAAGTATCTCCATTGGCGCATCTTTTGGATATCGTTATCCTCATCACAAGGTTATCGTGGCCGACGATTATCGCCCTTACTACGCTGAACCCGTTTACTACGACCGCAG
Source organism: Mucilaginibacter sp. P4_D1 (assembly GCF_056401935.1). Lineage (NCBI taxonomy): Bacteria > Pseudomonadati > Bacteroidota > Sphingobacteriia > Sphingobacteriales > Sphingobacteriaceae > Mucilaginibacter > Mucilaginibacter sp. P4_D1. The sequence continues at coordinate 9,534 of NZ_JBFUIJ010000043.1, read as the reverse complement.
TGTTTATTACGAAAGACCAAGATACTACGCTTCCCGAAGCTATTGCAGGCCGTACTATCACAGAACATATTACAGGTCATTTCATGGCCACCGCCGTTGGTAATAGGTAAATGATAATATGTCATAAAAGCCCATCCTGCATTAACGGATGGGCTTTTATTTTGAATGTTAAAACCATTTAATCCTCATGAATAGCTGCGTCGTTTGCCATTTCAATTATTACAGTATCAAGGCGGTCAAGTTCTACCATAATATATGCCAAAGCGGTGGCATCCCCCGGGTCATCTTTAAGCATGGCTGCAAGTCCCTTTAAATTGGCTATAGGGCTGCGCATAAAGTGAGATTGTTTCCAAGCCATTGTTTTTATGCTATTTATCTGATCATGAATTCGTTCATAAGCAGCCTTCAAGTCGCTTTCGGCATTCTTTCTCTCGGTAATGTCGTAAAGCGATATCATCAGCCCCAATATCAGGTCATTGCTGTCAATAATTGGCAATAGCCTTACGTAATACCACATCATATCACCGTTGGGCTGCTGGTAATCAATTTCATAGCTTACATGATGCCCGGTTAGCACCTGCCCAGCAAACCTTTCAAGCTGAGGAAACCGTTCAATGGGAAAGTAATCTGCCGGCAAATTGGCGTCATCCGGCCCGTGATTATATTGCGTTTTTGCAAATTTTGCAGCCATTGTGTTGTATGCCAGTACACGCAGGTTTTTATCAAACAACGCGTAAGCAGAATCGGTGGTGTTTAAAATTGTCTGCAAGTTAGCTTCTGATTTCCGCAGTAACTCTTCCGACTTAATTTTTTCGGTAATATCATTTGCCAATGACAGCCGTACCGGCCGGCCATTAAATACAATATCCTGGGTAATAATCTGAACATTAATTATCGATCCGTCTTTTTTCTGGTGTTTAAAAATGCCCTGATCTCCGGAGTCGGAAGTGTTTTTATTAAAGCTATCAACCAATGCGCCCCAATCTTCTTCAATTCTAATATCCCGGGCATTCATCTGTAAAAACTCATTAATGGTATAACCGTAGTGTCTTGCCGCAGCTTTATTTGCTGCAATTATCGAAAGATCGTCTTTCGATATCATCCACATAGGCAATGGATTGCTATCAAACAATAATTTATATTTCAGTTCAGATTGGCGCAGTAGTTCCTCGGCTTCCTTCCTTTCTGTTATATCTATCATTGATCCGATAATGGTGGGCTCGCCATTAATTGTTACCATGTTACCATAAAACTCTACCCAGTTCAATGACCCATCCGCCCGTTGGCCAATTGCCTCGTAATCGATACTGTCAATCTCTCCTTCTAACCGGGCACGGATGTGCTCTAACGCGATGTCCCTATGTTGCTCGCTAACAACCATTGCTGCAGATGGGGCATTAATAAGCTCGTCCTGACTATAACCAAAAACCTGGGCAAAACGAGGGTTTACGTAGGTAAATTTAGCTTTCTGAATGATGTAAATGCCTACCATTGATTTTTCGGCCAGTGTTCTGAATTTCAACTCGGCAAGTCGTAATTCAGTTTCCATTGCTTTACGGGCGGTAATGTCACGCGCTATAACCAAAATACGGTCGTCTGAGAATTTCTTTACGTTTACTTCTACGTCGAAAATAGTACCGTCTTTCTTCAAAAAGCGGCGTTCTTTAATAGTAGCTTCTGTTAAGTCATCAGGGCGCAATATGATAGGGTCAATTTTCAGATGCTCGGGCTCAAGCAAGTTTATTAAATTGAGTTGCAAAAGCTCTTCGCGCGCGTAGCCCGTCATTTTGCACATGCTGGCATTAACTTCGGTGAAATTGTTGTCGAAATTAAGTACATATATGGCATCTGAAGCATGTTCAATAAGTAAACGGTACCTGCGTTCGCTTTCACCCAGTTTATCTACAAGCGCCGTTAGTTCAACAGATCGTTCTGCTACCCTTTTTTCAAGCGAACTGTTAATTGAAATAACTTCATTTTCTGCGGTCGAACGTTTTTCATCGATTCGGTTAAGCCATATTGCAGTAACAGCAACTACGGTAAGGCAAATGCCAAGCATAATGAGCGTTAGCATATAAATACTAACTTCAAGTGTAACCAGGTGATTATACTGTGTTTTAAACCTCAGAAAACCTAAAACAATAAATATCAATTCCAACGGTAAAAACAACTTACGGGCCATTTGATTACCCACCCTGCTACCGGTAAACACATTAGTAAGCCCGTATTGAGGATGCAAAAGCGAAGCAGCTATTGAAATTCCAAAAAACAATAATGCTGTATGCACCGGCATCGAGCTCACATAACTGAAGTTATAAAAAAGAGACAAACCGTATACGTAACCGATAATAGCAACGGTTGAAATAAGGGTGACAGCATGGAGCATGTATTGCCCCGTCAACTGCATTTTTTTTCGCTTAGTAACAATAAACACAAAGGCAAAACCTAACAATAAAGTGCAAATGGAAGTATTGATGGTTGTATAACTATTATAAGTATAGTTGGCACCAGTTATGATATCAACACCATTAACAAAAAAATTATCGGTAAGTATATGAAACTGCAGCAGATATTGGAGTAGCCCAAACAGGCCAATTAAGGCAACGATTATTGATAGAACAATAACAGCGTGGTTGATATTTTTTTTTGGAGGTTGTTGGATGAGTAAAGTAGTTAAGCCCAGGAAACTCAGGCAAAGTGCCGTGCTAAATTTTACCGCTACATATTGAGGTATGAGTGTTTTAAGTGCATCTATATTCAAAAGCCATCCGCACACAACCAGTACACCTGCCAATATGGTGAATAAGCTAACAAGGCTTATAAATTTGCTTTTTTGAGGTTGGTACATTTAAAATAAAATATTCTTGCAATCTATATAATTTACCAAAATATTATGCCTTTATGACGATATGGTTTGTGAAGTAAATTTATCCTGATAAAGTTATAATAAAATAAGCCCTTAGCTAATTTTAACAAACAATGGCTTCAGTGGGTAATAACCACTTTAATTAATCAACAAAAAAAATCAAAACCAGTTGATTAAACCAGCAGCTACTCATTTTTTTGGGGTTAAAAAAGCACGAAGGGCCTGCTGGGTAAAATCAGATAATACCAATTCGCCGCTAATTGCTGCCCTATCGGCTAATAACGAATCCCAGTTGTTGGTTCCTTCCCATAATAATTGTTTAAGGGCAGTTAAGGCCGCGGGATTATATGACACAAGTTTGTTTACCAACTCCTCAACAGCAAAGTCGAGAGCGGCTATATCTTCATAAACTTCGTTATACAAGCCCTTTTCTTTTGCCCATTGCGCAGTTTGGAATTCAGTTGCCCGGATAGTCAGCTGCGAAAACGCGGGTAAGCCAATTTTACGCACCACCGCCGGCGAAATTACAAATGGTCCTATCCCTATCGCCAGCTCACTTAGCTTTATTGCAGCAAATTGAGTAGCCAGGCAATAATCGGCAACCGCGGCAAGGCCTACTCCGCCCCCAACGGCTTTCCCCTGCACACGTGCAATAATTATTTTAGTGGATTTGCGGCATGCATTTATCACATCGGCAAAGCCCGAAAAAAATTTACTTCCCTGTTCCTTATCTTTTATCTGCATCAATTCGTCAAAGCTGGCGCCGGCACAAAATGTACGATCGCCCCCGCTTTTTAATACAATAATTTTTACGGCATCATCGGCGCCTGCTTCCTGAATGCTTTTAGCAAGTTTTTGCAGTAAATGAGATGGAAGAGAATTTTGAGATGGATGATAGAAACTAATGGTAGCCGTACCATTGGTGCTTGTTATGCTTGATACATTTCCGTTATCGATGGACGACATGTTTATGGGTATATAAATTGGTTTGTTAACCAAACCAACGCACGTCCAATATCAGAAGTATTTTAGTTAACTGCAATTTTAGCCTAAAATAATTAAGCGCAAACGCATCAAATTGGGTTAACATAACTTAACACATTTTGGATAAAAAATTTATAAGTATTTAATAATCAATATTTTATATTTTATCATGGTTAACACTAAACTGATCGCGCAATTTAGTCGCATCCAAATATTTGTGYCTGTTGTTGGCCAATAAAAGTTCCTTTGGTACCTCGATCATTTAACCACGATCTGCCAATAAAAGCAAGGTTTCGTTTGATACTTATATCTTCCCGACGCCATAAGCTCATTCCATTAGCTATTTACGTGCGTTTGTCCTGCTATAATTGGCAACTCAAAATAAAAGGTTGCGCCTTTGGCCAATTCGCTCTCTACCCCAATTTTACCATTATGATTATTTATAATTTCGGTGCTGATATAAAGCCCCATACCCAGGCCGCTAGCCATGAATTTTTGATCTTCAACCCGGTAAAAACGTTCAAATATACGCTCAATCTGCCCGGCAGATAACCCGATTCCAAAATCGGTAACAGATAGGCGTACTACGCTTTCATTGATTTCGGTTTTAATGATTATTTTTTTGTTTACCTGCGAGTATTTTACAGCGTTATTTATAAAATTCATAACTACTTGTTCCAACCTTTCAGCATTTCCGATAATTTTAAACGGGGCGGTAGCTTGGTTTTCAAATTCATGCTGGGGATACATGTGCTCCGCGTTCTCCAGCGATGTTAAAACCAAATCGCGCAGGTTAACTTCTTCGATAGCGTATTCAAGCCTGCCCGCGTGTATTTTGCTTACATCGAGTAAATCATTTACCAGGCGTTGTAGTTTATTTACAGCAACCCCAGCTTTTTCAATATATTGTTTAACAACCGGCGGCACATGTTCCTTGTTATAACCACTGATGAGCTGAATGTAGCCTTTTAAGCTGGTTAACGGTGTTTTAAGTTCATGACTGGCCACACCTATAAATTCATCTTTACGCTCCATTTCCTGTTTCTGATCTTCAATATCAGTAGCGGTGCCTACCCAAAAAATAATTTCGCCGTTATCACCTTTCAACGGCATGGCCCGGTTTAAATGCCAGCGGTATTTTCCGTCCCAGCGCAGGTAACGGTTTTCCACTTCAAAAATATCTCCGGTTTTCAATGAGTGTATGTATTTATCTATGGTTACCGCCAGGTCATCCGGATGGACTACGCGCCGCCAGCCCCAACCTGCGGTTTCGCTAAAACGTAAGCCGGTATAATTATACCATTGCTGGTTAAAAAAATCAATTTCACCGTCGGGCAGGTTTGTCCAGCTCATCTGCGGAATATTATCGCTTAGCAGCTTAAAATGCTCCCTGCTTATCAGGAGGTCTTTCGTACGCTCTTTTACCGTGTCCTCAAGTTCGTTATTCAGCTTTTTAGTTTCTGCCTGCGCCGCAACAAGCTGGTCATTTTTTACTTTAAGTTCCCATTCGGCTTCTTTTTGCATTGTTAAATCGGTAAGTATCAAACTAAGCGATAAACCTTCGTCAAGACTGAGGGTTGTGCATGACAACAAACAAGGTGTTAAATGGCCCTTTTTATCTACCAACAAAATCTCCCCTTTGCAATCTTCTTCCCAGCCATTATTAATCATGTAATTAAATCTTTCTGTAGAAATTTCGGGTATAAAAGTTTCAAACCTTAATCCTATTACCCGCTCTAAAGGCATATTCATCATGGTTGCAAAACGCGAATTGCTATACAGAATTATACCTTCCGTATTTAGGGTGACGGCCCCCTCGTTCATTTTTTCAATAAAAACACGGTAGGTCTGGTCGGCTGTTTTAAGTGTATATAATTGATGCCCGGTATTGTCTTTAACAATAAGTGCATCAACCTGGCCATTCCGTATAGCATCAATAGTATCGTTTGCTTCGTCTAATTTAAACTGAAGCTCCCGAAATCCTTGTACTAGCTCGTCGTATGTTAATTTAGCATGATTCATATTAATAATCAGTATATAAACCAAGCCCACGAAGTACCTTTGCGACATTGCTCATATCGCCTATTAACCGGCGCTCGGTCCCCGGCGCTTTTTTAATTAGCAGCGGCAGGGCAATAATCTGTTCACTTTCGGCAATTAAAGGTTGTTGGTAAACATCTATAATTTCCAATTCATAATTACCGGTTAAATACTGTTCGCAAATACCCTTTAAATTGGATATGGCACGCGTTGAATTTGGCGAGGCTCCGGCTACAAACAAGCGTAACTGAAAAACACTCCCGTCATCAAAATTTAAATTCTGGGCCAAAGGTGGCAGTTGATCTTGTTCAGACATTATATTTTCTTTAGCGTGGCCTGATATTTAAACCCACCAGCACTTTTTCTTCGTTGGATAAATCGCCAATTATTTTCCTGATAGGCTCAGGCACCTTTCTTACCAGGGTGGGTATTGCAAATATTTGGTCACCCTCTGCAAGTTGGGGTTGCACCAATAAATCTATTACCTCGATGGTATACTGGCCTTTTAAATATTCTTCGCAATATTTTTTAAGGTTGGCAAGCGCGGCAACAGATTTAGCTGTTTTACCGGCAACGTACAACCTCAATTCATATTTTACTGTTTCGTCTTCCATTTCATTTAACTTTTATTTTTATCAGCATCAGTAGTACCCCGGCGCATCCTTGTAATCTCATCCCGGTTCTTTTCTATTATCTGTTGTTTTAATTCTTCTTCTAAATAAATTTTATTCAGCTCATCTTCAACGGATTCAAATTCTGCTTTTAGGTTGGTTATTTTTGATTCCAGCATCATTCGTTTACGCATAATCTCTTTGTCTTTACGCGATACGGCAAAGTCCCGTAGCGCAAGCCCGGTTTTTTCTTTTAGTTTCTCAGCCTCACGCGCCGATCCGGTAAGTACGCCCTCGGGCCCAAGATATACGTCAACCAGGTCTAGTCCGTTGTCTGTAATAACAAATTCACGCACCTGGTTACTATGTTTCATACCGCGCGATTTCATGATATACATACCCCTGTTCCGTTCACCATTGTACTCGATATCCCGCACCAATAGCCAGGCATCAACAAGCGAAGAAACACCTTCGTCGGTTTGGTCGCTTATAATTGTATTAAGGGTTAACGCCGTAAACATTACTGTAATTTGTTCTTCCTGCAAAAAATCTATCAGCCTTATGAGCATTGATTTTACTTCGCTTACCGAACCAACAGTGATAAGGTTGGTTATGGGATCGAGCACAACCGCGGCAGGTTTAAATTTTTTTATAAGTTTATAAATAGCCACAAGGTGCATTTCAAGGCCATACAAAGTGGGCCGGGATGCATAAAATTGCAGCAAGTTATTGTCAATGTGTTTTTGCATATCCACATTGATAGATTTCATATTCCTGATAATCTGTTTTGGCGACTCCTCAAAAGCAAAGTACAGGCATCTGTTGCCGCCATTACAGGTTTCATTGGCAAAGTATGCCGCTATACTGGTTTTACCGGTGCCTGCTGTGCCCGAAACTAAAACGCTGCTCCCCTTAAAAAAACCGTGCCCGCCAAGCATACTATCAAGTGCCGGAATACCCGAAGACACCCTACTCGAGGACACATCTTTTCCAAGTTTTAAAGACGTAACCGGCAATACAGAAATACCGTCCTCGTCGATTAAAAAAGGATATTCATTAGTTCCATGTTGCGAACCGCGATATTTTATCACCCGTAACCTCCGGGTAGAAATTTGGTTGATAACGCGATGGTCAAGCAGGATAACGCAGTCAGAAACATACTCTTCCAGGCCCTGACGGGTTAAAGATGGTCCTTCACCTTTTTCGCCGGTTATTATGGCTGTAACACCTTTATCTTTTAAAAAGTTAAATAGCCGGCGCAGTTCTGCCCGAAGGATAGTTTGATCCGTTAGGCCCGAAAATAAATTCTCAAGTGTATCTAACACTACCCTTTTTGCCCCAATTGAATCAATGGAGTAACCCAGCCTAATGAACAGGCCTTCCAGGTCATATTCGCCGGTTTCCTCAATCTCGCTGCGGTCAATGTGAACATGATCAATCTTTACCATATTATCGGTTTGCAGCTTTATCAGATCAAAACCTAATGAAGCTACATTCATTGCCAATTCTTCGGCCTTCTCCTCAAATGCCATAAAAATACCTGGTTCATTAAACTCCGTTGCGCCGCGAACGATAAACTCAAGCGACATTAAAGTCTTACCGCAGCCAGCTTCGCCGCATATTAAGGTAGGCCTGCCCTGGGGCAGCCCACCACCGGTTATTTCATCTAAACCCGTTATGCCCGTTTGACTTTTAGGTAACGAGGGGAAATTTGGCTTTTCTTCTTTTTTTTCTTTACTCATTGTGAACAGCGTTTTATTTTATACGTGCTATCAACGTACCTGCATCTGCAATTTAATTGGTTAATAATGCAATACAGGCCCACTTTGTTTTATCATGAGAAATTTATTTATTGGTTTGTAGCTGTTTTTTTACGTGGAAGATAAGGCAACGACCTTGCTTAGCTATAATACTTTATGGCCATTACCGTGATAATTAATCGTTTTATAAAATAAAGAATCCCGCCGCTGAAAATAACTATCTTAAAGATGTTATTCAACAGCCCGAATCGGCGATTTATTAAAACATAAGGCTGGGTATTTAGTTTATTACCATGTAAATTAAAGGAGTATATTTATACACTTTCCCAGGTAAATGACCAACGCTACAGAACAAAGTTTTCTAAACAACGAAAATATCTTTCGTATCCTCATAGAAGAGTCGCCGAGCCCGGTTGGTTTATATATAGGGCAAGATATGTTGATAAAAATTGCCAACAAATCCATCATCAAAATATTTGCAAAAGGCGATGACGTTGTTGGCAAACGTTATTTTGAATTGTTGCCCGAACTAAAAACACAACCGGTTTTTGATATCCTGAACAACGTTTACCATACAGGGGTAGCTTACGAGGCCACAGAAGCACGCGTTGACATAGTTGTAAATGGAAACCTTGAAACGTTTTACTTTAACTTTGTATTTACGCCAATAAAGAATAGCGAGGGCCAGGTTTGGGGAGTTTTAAATACAGCCGCAGATGTTACCGAGCTGGTATTAACCCGGTTAAAATTAAAAGAAAGCGAAGAACGTAAACAATTTACCTTACATGCTGCCGAAATAGGCACCTGGGATCTTTATCCACCCCAAAGAGTTGTGATTTGGGATGATCGCTGCAAAGAATTGTGCGGCTTTTCGGCTGGCGAGGAAGTAACGTACAACGATATTTTCAGGCACATTCATCCCGAAGATGAGTTTCGGGTTAGGGAAGCTGTCCAGAATGCATATAATCCACTGTCGGATGGAAATTATGATATAACATTCAGAACAATTAACCGGGATGGCAGCCTGAAACATTGGATTCAATGTAAGGGCAAGGCGTATTTCGGGCTTGATAATGAGCTTTGGCGTTTTGCCGGCATCATAAGGGACGCTACCCGCGAACAACTGGATAGGCAGGAGCAACAAAAGTTAATAGCCCTGGTTGAAAACACCGCCGATGCTATTGTACTCAGCGGCATCGCTACCGATGTTACTTACGTGAATAAGGCAGGCGTAAATTTATTGGGCATAAATGATGCTGCCGAAGCATTAATA
>NZ_JBFUIJ010000042.1:0-57388 GCF_056401935.1 Mucilaginibacter sp. P4_D1 | reverse complement strand
TGACGGGCTTAATGCCAATGAACTTATTGAAGTATTACTTGATCCGTTTTTGTACACGGTAATGGAATATGTACGAATAGTGGCACCATCTTCGGCTGTTACAGAAACATGAACGGTGGTAGCTCCGGTTGCGTTCAGCGTTATCGGTGCTGATGCATTGCCGCTCAACACCACATTGTCCTCAATCCTTATTACAGCGTTTGGATCTGCACTTGCAGCCGTAACACTTATGCTGGATGTTGAGGCCAATACCGAAGTTTGGTAATTTACCGTACTGCTGCCTGTTATAACAGTCAGCATAGAAGCCGGGCTTACACTTAATGAACTCAAAGCGGGGTTACTTGATCCGTTTTTATACACAACGATAGAATAGGTACGAATGGTGACACCATCCTCGGCTGTTACAGAAACATGAATAGTAGTAGTTCCGGTAGCATTCAGCGTTACTGGATCGGATGTACTACCGCTTGACACAATATTACCTTCGACCCGTATCACCGCGTTAGGATCTGACGCTATAGCCTTAACATTTATACTGGTTGTGGCTGCAGAGACCGTAGTTTGATAATTTATGGTACTGCTGCCTGTTGTAGTTGTCAGCGTTGACACGGGACTTAGATTTAGGGAGGTAAGCAAGGCATTACTTGCCCCGTTTTTATTTACAACAATGGAATAAGTGCGGACACTGACACCATCCTCGGCTGTTATTGATACATGGATTGTTGTGGAACCGGTTGCATTAAGTGTTATTGGGTCGGATGTAACCCCGCTGGCTACCGGATTGCCCTCAACCCGTATCACCGCATTCGGGTCTATAGTTGTAACTACAACGCCAACAGTAGCTGTAGTAACCGATACCGAGGTTTGGTAATTTATATTACTGGTACCCGTTGTTACCGACAATGGACTTGACGGGCTTAATGCCAATGAACTTATTGAAGTATTACTTGATCCGTTTTTGTACACGGTAATGGAATATGTACGAATAGTGGCACCATCTTCRGCTGTTACAGAAACATGAAYGGTGGTAGCTCCGGTTGCGTTCAGCGTTATCGGTGCTGATGCATTGCCGCTCAACACCAGATTGCCCTCAACCCTTATTACCGCGTTTGGATCTGCACTTGCAGCCGTAACACTTATGCTGGATGTTGAGGCCAGTACCGAAGTTTGATAATTTACCGCGCTGCTGCCTGTTATTGCTGTCAGCATAGAAGCTGGACTCAGGCTTAGTGAGCTCAAATTCCCATTGGTAGACAACCCAGCATTCGAACGGTTAACCGTTAGCGTATAGGTGCTGGTGGTACTGCCGTCCTGCGCCGTAACCACTATCGGGATAATGTTGGCGCCCGGAGTTAATGCTACCGTTGATGTGCCGGCAACATTGGTTGGCAAGCCATTAACGGTTATTGTTGCATTTTGGTCTGTAGCGGCCGGGGTTATGGTTAAAGAGTTGACCGACGATCCTACAGGGACGGTATAGGTCAGATTACTGGCATTAAATACCGGGCTTAATGTCCCAGTACTTAAGTTCAAGCTGGCAAGCGTGGCATCCGAAGATGTAGCTGCCCTGGTTATTGTTACACTGTATGTTTGGGTAACAGTTCCGCCAGCGGCATCGCCGGCCGTTACAACTATAGCAAAACTGTTGTCGCCTGCAGTTAAAGGCACGGTTGCTGATGCGCCTATTAACGAACCATTAATGGTTATTACGGCGCCTGGATCTATTGCGGTTGGCGTGATTAAAACGCTGCCAACATTACCGCCTACCGAAGCGGTATACGTTGTGGTTGCACTGTTAAAGGCCGGGCTAAGCGTACCACTGCCAAGTGTTAGCGAAGCAAGTGTAGCATCGGGGGCCAAACGGGTTACATTTATGGCATAATTTTGAGTATTTACACCATCTGCGGCGGTTACCGTTACTCTTATACGGTTTGGCAGCCCCACGTTAAGCGGAACACTTGCACTTGGTGCACCGGCGCTAATAGTTGCGGCCCCTACGGTAACTGTTGCATCGACAGCATTGGCAACCGGAGTTACGTTTAAATTGCTAACGCTATAAGGCACCGACGCAGAATAGGTAAGTGTAGTGCCAACAAAAGCAGGGTTCAAGGTGCCGGCATTTAAAACCAATGAGGCGAGGCTGATATCAGCAAACGGCAACCTGTTCATGTGCAGCGTCGTTGTTGTTTGATGAACACCATCCGCTGCGGTTACAACCACATCAAAAGTGTTATCGCCTACATTTAACGGTAACAGATTTGTACTGGCATCATAAGCTAATGCAACGCCGTTAACAGTAGCTGTTGCACCATCGGCAGGGATTACAGGATGAATCCTCACCCCGGTTATTTTATTTGCCACGGTAAGCGGAGTAAGCGCATCAAAAGCAAAATTAAAGTTGTGACTATAGCCGGTAGCCGAAATAGACATCGCAGATAAAGTAGCATTAGGCGACAGTAGCGGCGGTGGCGTACCTGCGCGTGTAAGCACCAGCGTATACGTTTTTGCAGTGCTGTTATCCTGCGGCGTAACTACTATATTAAAGGTATTTGCGCCGCCATGTAAAGTCATGGTGTAATTGGCAAACCTGGCTACCGCGGTTCCATTTATTTTCATCGTAGCATTCGGATCGTAAGAGTAAGCTGTAAGCGGCAAACCGGTGATGGTCGAATCTGCCAGGTCGGCAGTGTAATTTAATACGGCTGGATCAAACTGTTCATTTATGGTAGTAACGAACGGAATGGAAAGTGTCGACAGGTTATTATCTGACGATAGCGTACGGGTTACTGTTATGGTATAGGTATGTGTTGCAGTACCATCTTCAGATGTAACTACAATATTGTAAGTGTTAACGCCATAGTTAATTGTCGGCGTAACGCCTAAATAATTTACAGGGTTACCGTTAAATGTAATAACAGCAGCGTTGTTTGTGCCGACAGGCACAAAGTTAAACTGTGATACATTGTTGGCTACTGTTGCTGTATAGTTATACGTGGTACTGCTAAATGGCTCATTAAACGTTAATACAGTAGTATTAAGCGACGATAAACTGGCATCTGACGATGGTGCCCTGGTTATGGTGATGTTATAATGTTTGATATCGCCGTTTTGAGCCACCCCGTCAACACTGATGGGATTGTCGCCAACGTTTAATGGAAAATGATAAGAGGTGGTTGCTGTTATTTTGATGGGACCTATTTGTGCATTGGCATCAACATCAGCAGCGGTTGCTGTAATATCTGTGCTGGTAACAAGATTACTTACGGCAGCGGTATACGTTGTTGTATTAGGATCAAACGACGGATTAAATGTAACACCACTTGTGATGATGCTACTTAGCAGCGTGTTTGTAGAAAGCGCCCTGTTTACAGTTACCAGGTAACTTTGTGTAGTTGTGCCGTCCTGGGCAGTTACAACCGTGGTAAAGTAATTGTCACCGCCATTTAAAGGCAAAGTAATTGCAGAACCTGAGGTAAGCGCCATACCGTTTACAAGCATAGTGGCATTGCCCTGATGAACCACCGCCGTAAGATCAATTGATGTAGTGTTATGATCTACATTTACCGAATATTGATATGTTGCGGCATCAAAAGAGGTGTTTAACGCTCCCGGTGAAACTGATATATTGGATAAAGCTGCATCAGAAGATAAGACAACTGTTAATGCCGAGCCATTTGCCGGCGATTGCACAAAGTTATAATTATTGGCACTTAAACCCGAGCCATTAATAGGATAGGTTCCCTGCGGACTTGAGTTTGTTGCTGTTGATGTAAAGCTTAATGTACCGGTTGTGGCCGTAGCTTGTGTATCACCGTTGATAAAACCTGTTACGGTACCGGTAAAGGTTGGATTGGGCGCCAGGTAAGTTTTTGTTGCCGGGGTTGCTACGTAACTTAATAAGGCTTGACCAATGGTTAAGTTGTTCCCTGTATAATTTACTGTATAGTTATTATTTAATGCCAGGCTGCCCTGGTTAATATTATAGCTGCCCGCTGCCTCTCCTGCATCGCGTGTTAACGAGCCGCTAAAGGTTTCACCGTTTAGTAAAGCATCAGCGGTGTAGGTTAAAGCAGGATCTGTATCGCCATAAGTTTTACTTTTTGCAGCTGCCGTTACATTGATAGTTTTTTTGCTGATAGTAAGGTTACTGCCGGTATAATTTAAGGTGTAGTTGTTGCTTAAAGCAAGGCTACCCTGGCTAATAGCATAAATGCCCGATACTTCACCGGCTGCACGGGTTAATGTACCGCTGAAGGTATCGCCGTTGGCCAATGCATCGGCAGTGTAAGTTAAGGTTGGGTCGGTATCGCCGTAGGTTTTGCTTTTCGCATCGGCGCTAACGTTAATTATTTTTTTGCCTATAGTTAAATTTGAGCCTGTAAAATTCAGGTTATAGTTGGTAGTATTTAAAGCAAGCGTGCCCTGGCTAATAGCGTAAGTACCATTACTTTCGCCGGCAACACGGGTAAGTGCGCCACTGAACGTATCACTAAAACCAAGGGCATCGGCGCTGTAAGTTAAGGCAGGATCAACATCACCAAAGGTTTTACTTTGCGCATTTGCGCTTACATTAACCGTTTTTTTGGTAATGGTAAGATTATCAGATATAATTGATATGGTGTAATACTGATCGGTAAATACTCCAGTTGTTGCATTTACCGGCCTTTTTGTACCAATGGTTAACGCGTAAACGCCAACATCCTCTCCTGCCGGCCTGCCAAATGTACCTGTCATACCTTCGCCAGGCGCAAGTGAGCCAACGGTAAACTGGTAAGGAAATCCGGGATCGGCACTGCCGTAAACTTTGGTAGCAGGTACAGGGTGCAGCGTTATAGCTCTTTTGGTGATGGTTAAATATTCTGGTATATAAGTGATAACATAGTTATTGGTCTGATCGACACCGGTTGTGGCATTTACGGGGTGTTTGGTCCCTATGCTTAACGCGTATGTACCTGGGGTTTCGCCCGGATCGCGTACATATGAGCCTGCCATTCCATCGCCACTTGCTAACGAGCCCACCCTATAATAATAAGGATAGTTGGGATCGACATCACCGTAAGATTTACTTGCAGGTGCAGGCTGAATACTGATGGCCCGCTTATTAACGGTTAAAACACCGGTCGCAAAAGAGAGTGTGTATTTGCTGGTGCTTAAAGCCAGCGTTCCCTGGGTGATATTATAGGTACCAACATTGGTACCCACATCGCGTGTTAATGCGCCGGTGAAAGCATCACTACCTACCAATGCACCCGTGGTAACTGAATAAGTTAACGATGGGTCGGCATCGCCATAAATTTTACTTGCAGCATTTGCAGTTACTGTAATTGAAGCTTTATTTACGGTTAAGGCCTGTACTACGCTGGTTGCCGCCAGGTTACTGGCATCGCCCGCTTGCGAGGCTGTAATATTGGCGGTACCAGGTGCAATAATGTGAATCTTACCACTCACTATAGTTGCCACAGCTGCATTATCGCTGCTATAGCTAACAGTTAAACCGCTGCTGGCTGTTGCGCCCGGCGCATAATCGGCATCGCCATATGTTTTTGAGGCTGTTGAAGCAAAAGTAATGGTTTGTGCAGTTTTAGCCCGGTTTACGGTTACTGTATAAGTCTTGGTAGAACCATCTTGCGCGGTTACCACAACCTGTTCGGTATTATCGCCTATATTTAAGTTGAAATTGGCAGATGCCGAGCCTGATGATACAATGGTGAGGTTAACTTTGATAGTAGCGTTGGCCTGGTTGCGTGTTGGTGTAATGGCAATTGTTGTTGTGCCGTTTGGTACCGAGGCTGTATAAGTAGTAGTACCCGAAGCAAATGTTGGGTTTAATGAACCACTACTTAAACTAAGCCCCGAAAGTGTGGCATCATTTGATAGTGTAGCAAAAGAAACCACCGAACCATAAGAAGTTCCGGCACCACTGGTTGCATAAGATCTTACATAATATGTTGTTGAAGCAGTAAGACCGGATATGCTTTGCGAAAAAGTTCCTGTACCTCCTGTACCAATTATTGTTTTAGTAACGCCAGTGCCACCAATAACCGGCGTTGTATTACTGCTGCTGTAAACAACACCATGTTCGGTTACGCTTGCATCACTACGCGTGGCATTACCACCTAAAGTAGCAGAAGCAGATGAGAAAGTTGAAATTGCGGCAGTGGCAATAATAGGACGCGCCGGAGTAAATAGTGCATAAACCCTAAGATAATTAGGTGTATTTTGTAAATTAGCATGGCTAAGCACCAGGCTTGTTGCACCTGACGTAAGATCAACGCCATATATACCTGTATCATCTAACCTGATGGTGGTAGAAGAACCATAATATCCCTCGTACACAAATGCACGATTGTTACCTRCATCTAATGTCATATACTGAGGGCATTTAACCACCGAAGATTTAATAACAATCTCGCCGCCGGTGCCACCCGGATGTATTTTTCTTAATGCATCGTTAGCAGATACATTTAATGGATCATTGTCGGACGTTATATAATAGATGTAATCCGTAATTGGATCGTAAGCAATGGCGTTTGCTATGTTAGATACAGGGGCATTGCCTGTTACTGTATTAGTCCCTAGGTCGAACGTTAATATTTTACGCGCACTAAAAAGTCCCTCATATATAAAAGCCCTGTTGTTAGGTATATCAAGCGCGAGCCATTGTGGCAGCGTAGCAAATCCAGACGCTAACGTGGTATTTTGAGTACCATCCGGCTTAGACCTATATATAGCATTTAGGGCAGCGGCACCGCCATTGCTATTTGTTACATAATATACCCAATCATTTATGGGATCATATTTAATTGCTGTTACTGACGGGCCGGACACCTGGATACCTGAAGGTAAGCTAATGGTGTTGATAACTGCGCCAGTACCCATATTCACCACGTTTATAATTCGGTTACCTAAAAAGCCATTATAGGTAAATATACGGTTGTTGGGCGCGTCAACCTCCGCTAAAATAGGGTTAGGTATCGAACTGGTAACAACAGCATCATTACTCCCGCTGTAATCAACTTTCTTCAATACGTTTGCCGCGTTAGTTGTATTACCCGTAGTGCTATTTATAAGGTAATAAACCTGCGCCTGAGCACTTGAGATTATCCCAGACAATACCAACAATGATACAACAGTTAATAACAACCGGCTGCATCTGGTTATTGCTTTTCTAATGTAAGGTAAAGGTTTTTTCATGATTAGTTGTTAATTGTTCGTTTATATGTACGGGTCTCGTTATAATTTAATACTAAATGTTTGCCCTGTTTTTAAACCATAAAAACCTGCATGCCGGGCCGGGATACAAGTAGCACTTATATTGAAAAAGTTAATGCTTAGCGCTTTGTTATTTAGACAAGCTACATTAAACTTGTTATTAGCTATGGTAATTGCTCCTGGTTTAATATTTGCTGCTGCCAAAGTTATTTCGGCATCTAATATTTTCAGTTCGTACCCGTTTATCAAGGTGCTTGCCCCGTTATTCCACGACGAACAAGCTTTGATAACATTAAGGATTTCACTTGCCTCCATCACATCCCAGTTTATTATTACATCAGCCAGCTGGGGCCTTTTGTAATACCTGGCTTTGGTTTCGTCCTGTGTTTTTTTATCCGGCGTTTGCTTGCTATTTAGCTTAGCGAGTATCTGCGCTACCCCCCTCACCTGCAGCTGGCTAAATGCTTGGTTTATATAATTATAGGTATGGTATTCTTCATTCTTAATACTTTGTTCCCAAATAACTGCGCCGCTGTCCAGTTTATCGATTAGTTGGTGTATGCATAAACCTAATTCCGGTTCGCCATTTTTTAACTGCCAAAAAACCGGCGAAGGCCCCCTGTATTGCGGTAGTTTACCAAAATGTATATTGTATATTCCCTTTAGAACGCCACTTAATTCCCTTACATCAATTTTATGGCCGTACCCTGTTATGAAAATTATATCAGGTTCGTTTAGTTGTTGCCAGTTATAAAGCTCTTTTTTATCATCTTCTGCATAGAAAGATATATAGTTCATCCTGCAAAAACCGGCCATGTCATTTACGCTGATATCAGCATGGGCAGATTTCCCGAAGTATAATATAACCCCTGCTTTGATACTGCTTAGGTACGAAAGCAGGGGTATACATATTTTTGAATTTGATACAATACCAACTTTCATTGGGATGCATTAAATTTCATCAAAATTCCGTTCATTATTATGGTCTTGAAGGCCAGATACCTTGCCAGGCAATAATGAAATTGACAGCTAAATAAGGTGTTACTACATTTACGGGTTGGTTGCCACCCGTTGGCGATACTGTTGCAGGACTTAAGGTTGAATCAGGTGTTGCGTTCGACCAATTGTTTGTGCCTTCGCCAGTTGTAAGATCTACCGGAAGACCTGCAATAGAGTTACCATTAGGTTGTGGCAGGTTTCCAAGGGTTACAGTGTTAATTACGTGCGAGTGCGCCGGCATTTGTTGCGCAGATAAGGTAACGTTTTCGTTGCCTCCCAGTTGGCCAAGTTCATAACGTGATACATTTTTTCCTTGCCCGTTACCGGAGTGTATAGGCGCACGGCCACGAAGATCTGGTATTTGAAAAGTGCTCATACCATCGCCACCGTAAGTAGTGCCTAATAAAGAAAAAAACGCTTGATACTGCGAAATTGGCAATGTTGAGCCATCGCAAAAAAACCACCCTTGGGGTGCAAAATTGCCGGCGAACATGCGGATTTCGCCAATGTAAGGTTCCATAGTGTTTGAATTTTAGGTTTTAGTTATAAGTAATTTTAGGTTTAGAATTGGTTAATTCTATTTAATTATCGGTAAATATATATTATTAAAATTTAATAAAAGCTTAATTCGTATTTGATAATCACAATAAAAAAATTATCGAATACCAACTTAAAAATCAATCACTTACAGCAAATTTACTATAAGCTAATTTACCTATCGAATAAAGCACAACATCGGTATTACAAAGCATTATTATTGCAGATAAGTTACATTTAACTAAGAGTTTGAATTAACTAAAAAGAACGAACGTAATGTGTTTTGTATTTGCATCACTTCACAAATGTCTATTATAGTTAAAGGACAACATAGGGTATAATCAGCTTTTTTAAAGGTGTTTTTAGGGGTAAAAAAAGGTTTGATATAGATGTTGTGTTTCTACACATAATTAAGCACTTTCGATAAACTCAAATGAACAATATCATGAACCTAAAAATCACCCTAATTACATTTGCTTTTGCCGCTATTGGCTTTAGCGCATGTCAGCAAAAGCAGGCCACTACAACGGCAGCCGATTCCAACATACAGGCTAATCTTGATACCGTAGGGTATAAATTAGCTTTAGCCTATGTAAAAAACTATGAAAAACATGCCGGCAAGGCCGACTCAATTATTAAGCTTGATCAGAAACCCGACACCGTGAAAGTGCCTAATACCCGGGCTATCTGGTTCGATATTAAACGACTGAAAGCTTTAGTTGCAAAAATAGACACCGAACATGGCGATGGCATTCGTTTTTACCTCGCAACTTATCATAATGACTATCCAGGCACTTTTGTTGACGGCCACATTCCGGATAAAATGTATTGGGGTCGTAATACATTAATAATGGTATCAACCACACCGGTAATAAAAGACGGCAAAACGCTGCACTGGGACTACTACAACGGCAAACCGGCACCAGGGCAAAACAGTGGCTCGGGTGGTTTTATAGTAGGTACCCCACCAGAAAACCGCGGCGAGCAATGCCCACCTCCAAGCACCTGCAGCAGCATAGGTGCAACATTGGTACAATAATATTTAACCGCATGATTTTTATCACAATAAATACTGTTGCCGAATTTATTTGCTTCCTGGCCGCCCTTATTTTTCTATCAAACGAAAAAATAGCGGCCTGGAAGCTATTTATA
Source organism: Mucilaginibacter sp. P4_D1 (assembly GCF_056401935.1). Taxonomy (NCBI): domain Bacteria; kingdom Pseudomonadati; phylum Bacteroidota; class Sphingobacteriia; order Sphingobacteriales; family Sphingobacteriaceae; genus Mucilaginibacter; species Mucilaginibacter sp. P4_D1. Next base: position 47,488 of record NZ_JBFUIJ010000042.1, on the reverse strand, counting down.
GCTTACCTGCTATTAACCTGCATTGTAGAGTTTACAGGCATTTATATGAACAGGATAGCGCATATCTTCAATCATAATTTATATAATGTGTTCTTGTTATTTGAGTGTGGCATGGTAAGCTACACTTTATATAATTTATACAAACCGTATAAAGACACGCGTAAATGGCTGATTGCCTGGTACAGTATTTTTATGATAATATTTATTGCCGAGCTATTTGCTACCCATTTTAAGAGCTTTGTCTCAAATACGGCAACGGTAATGTCGGTAGTTTTTGTATTTGCATGCCTGTATTATTACTATCTTAAATTAAAGGATGAGCAGTTTGAACAGCTTGCTTTTTCGGCGCCTTTTTGGTGGGTAAGCGGCGCCTTGTTCTTTTACTTTGGCAGTACTACCTGCAATGTTTTTTTTGATTACATGTCAAAATCAAGTACCGTAGTTTATGGGCACTCCATCAGGTACTATATTTTTAATTTACTAAATATTATATTATACGCATTTTGGTCATACGCTTTTTTATGCAGGTATCTTCACAGGAAATCGTATTCCTGATAGGCCTTACTTCCCTCATTTTTTTAATTGCTCCGCTGTTTTTAATCATTTACGTAGTATCGTACAACCGTAAAAAGAAAAAACACCAGGAGGAGAAGCTACTGCTGCAAAAGACTTTTGAGAATGAGTTGCTTAAAACGCAGATGGAAGTACAGGAACAAACCCTTAAAACCATCGCCTATGACCTGCATGACAACATTGGTCAGTTATTAAGCATCACTACCATAACCCTAAGTTCTATCGACCTTAACAATACCAATAAAGCTGCGGAAAAACTGGCTTTTATTGAAGACCTGACAAGCCGCTCCATCAAAGAAGTAAAAGCCTTATCCCGCCTGTTACATGGCGAAGAGCTGGTAAACCGCGGACTGGCCGCTGCCATTGAATTTGAGCTGGAATGGCTGCAACGATCAGAGAAGTTTAAGATCAATTTTGAAAAACAAAACTTTAGCACATTTAATGCCGATAGCGGCAAGGAAACAATCCTTTTCCGCCTGTTCCAGGAGATTATCAATAACATTATACAACATGCCAAAGCAACCGAAATATTTATAACTTTAGAGCAGATTGAAAATTCATTTCAGTTAACAATCCGCGATAACGGGAAAGGTTTTGATGTAGAAGAAACATTGAAACGTAAAAACGGGATGGGCCTGCACAACATCACCAAACGGGCGGCGATGATAAATGGTAGTGCCTCAATCAACTCGGCTCCGGGAAGCGGATCAGAAATTATTATAAATATACCCTACTAAATATTAATGAACGCTGATAAAATAGATATAGTCATTGTTGACGATCATACCCTTTTTCGCCAGGGGCTGGTAAGCCTGCTTAGCGATTCGGGCAAAATAAATGTAATTTTTGATGCTGAGAACGGCCAGGACATGATCCAGAAGCTATCCCGTAACCCTTTGCCGGAAGTGATCCTGATGGATATTACCATGCCGCTGATGGATGGCTATGAAAGCACTAAATGGATTAAAGAAAACCATCCTGAAATAAAAGTACTGGCATTAAGTATGTTTGAAGAAGATAAGCCAATTATAGGCATGCTTAAAAGTGGTGCCGGCGGTTATATGCTCAAACAATCCCGGGCATCCGATTTAATTGATGCTATCACCGGTATTGCTAAACAATCATTTTATATTAATGAATTGGTGAGTGGCAAACTATTACGCAATATTCAAAACAATCAGCCTGTAAAAACCCAACAGGTTGAAGTAAATGTTAACGAATTAAAATTCCTTGAGCTTTGCTGCAGTGACCTCACCTACAAGCAAATAGCAGACATGATGAACCTGAGCCCGCACACTATCGACAATTACCGCGAAGCGTTGTTCCAAAAGTTTGAAACCAAATCACGTACAGGGCTGGTAATTGCTGCGCTGAAGCAGGAGTTGATAAAGATATAAGGGGCCTCACCCTGCCCTCTCCCTTCTTGGTTTTAAACCTTCTTTTAAAGTCCTCTCCTTTGGAGAGGATTTAGTTGAGGCTGCTGCTCTCCTACTCAATAAAGCTCCCATCTCCTCTTCTCTTCATGCGTTGCCCGTGGCGCATTGGCGAGCCTGTCCATTTTTGGAGGTTTAGCTTGGCACTAAACATGAAATAACGGCTTTGGGCGTTGCTGAGGGTATTGGTTACCGAGTTTTCTGTTGTTACCTGGTTGATAAAATTGTTTTGTTTTAAAATATCAAACACCTGGAACGTAAGCGTAAGGTTACGGCGCTTAAAAAACTGCTGTTCAATGTAAGCGTTAATTACCAATGGATTACGCGTAAGATTTTGCGAAATCCCTTTCACAAAATTTTTGTTGGCGCTGTACCCAAAAGTAGCCGTGCGCCCGGTAAGGAAATAAAATTTGCCGTCAATGGCTAAAGACGTTGTGCTGATATTGGTATTTACCGAATGCGGCAATGTAAAATATGATTTTGCCACATCGTAGGAAACATATGGGTTAATTTCTACCGATTCACTTGGGTTTATTTGGGGGCCTAAGCGCTCATTAAAATGCCAGGTAGTGGTAAAGTTTTGCACGTTATTACTCATGGATATGCCATGCCCGTAATTAATTGTACCATTGAGCGATAAGTTATACTTACGATCGGCCAGTTGTTTTGAGATATTATAGTTACCCCCAATAGTGTAACTGCCATTTAAGTTTATATAATGTGTTTCGTTTTTTAAAGCACCAAGGGTATCAGCTATCTGCACCGTATTGGTAACAATCTGGTTTTTAATAAAGCTCACGTTAGCATTGGCCGATACATTAAACTTTGAATCAATTATGTAATTATTGTATTGCAGGTTAATAGAGTTCCTGAATGATGGCTTCAAATCGGGGTTACCCACAACCGGGTTTTGCGGATTAGACTCATCGCGCACAGGCTGAATCTGGTTAAATGATGGCTCCTGTGGGCTGCCCGAGTAGTTCACCGAAAAACGCTCCTGCTTTGACCATACATACTGAAAACGTGCTATCGGGATTAAGTTAAAATTAGTGCGATGCGTACTTACTGCCCCTCCGGTTATTTTTGTACCGTCTAAAACTGTTGGCACACCGGTAACGCCTAACGAAATATTGTATTTTTTTTGATTGATGCGGTAGTTAAATGCCAGTCGCGTCTCGGTAAACGAATATTTAAAAACATTGCTCAATGAATCAACCAGATTGCGCCTGCCCAGCGAATCTATGTTATAGGTATAGGCCTGGTTATCATAACTGCGCGAATTTACCTGCGCATTAAACTCCAGTTGCGACACATCGGTTAGGGGCTCAACATAGGTAAAACTCGTCCTGAAGTTTTTACTCAGGTTACTCCGGCTAATGTGGCGGTTAACCAGTGAATCTTTTAAAACATGATTGGTAGAATCCTGGTAGTAAATAATATTATTATCCTGTTCGTTAACAGTTTCATTATCTGAGCGKTTGTAACTTACCTGAAACGACAGGTTGCGCTTTGGCTTTTTAAATAAATGCTGATAAAACACAATGGCACCCCAACTGGGTACAGTATTATTGCTACCGGTTAAACCTAAAATATCTTGGTGAATAAGGCCGGTTTTAAAACTTTGAGATGTGTTTGTTGAATTTACACCCGAGTAACTGAAACTGGGTGTCACTTTTAGGTAGTTAGCACTATCAATATTATACTCCAGTTCCAGGTTCACATTATGAGTTTTGTTATTATTTTGCGAGTTGGAGTTCCTGATAAAATTAGTGGTACCCAATGTGCTAAACTGTTGGCCATCGCTATGGTTAATAGAATTAACATCCCTGAAATTATAATTATAGCTGGTATTTATCTGAATCTTTTTGGTTAGATAGCTGCGGTAGCTGATATTAGGGCCGCCTGTTTTGGTAGTACCGCCGCTGCCGCCGCCGGTTCCGCCCGAAACGCCATTTACGGTGTTTACAAAACTGCCTATCAACCCTATCTGTTCGTTGCCGTTTATCCGCTGAAAAAACAAACGGTTATCATAACGATCGTCACTACCTACACCCGCGCTTAACCGACCAACATTGCCTACCGATTTATCGGCCCTTGTAGTAATATTCAACACTTTTTGTGGGTCGCCATCTTTAATCCCTGTCCGGGCCGCCTGATCGCCATAATCATCAACAATCTGGATTTTATCTACAATGTCTGCAGGCAAATTTTTAATCGCTTGCGCTACATCGCCACCTATATAATCTTTACCATTCAGCCTGGCTTTTACTACTGCCTGCCCCTGGTGAGTAACCGTTCCGTCTTTGGCAACTTCTACACCCTCCATTTTCTTAATCAGCTCGTCAACAGTAGCATTCGGGCGAACTWTATAATCACTGGCGCGATACTCAACAGTATCAGTTTTGTAAGTAACACTTGGCTCACCGTTTATCACTACCTCGCCCAACATATGTTGCTGTGGTTTCAAAACAAAGGCATCCAGCTCCAGGCTGCGCGATTCGTCGTTGTTCAGCATCTTCCTTACTATCGTTTGAAATCCTACGCTGGTAACGGTGATGACAAACGTAGCCGATTTAACCTTCCCAAACTTGAACTTACCTGTTGGGCCGGTGCTGGTAACCATACTATCTGTAGCCGATACCAGCTTAATAGTTGCCCCTTCCAATTTTTTATCAGCAGTATCCTTAACTATCCCATAAACTTCCCTAAAAGGCAAAGGACCTTTTTGATCTTTCGTACCGCGTTGCCTTCCGAAGTTACCGGCGCCATTGTTCCCATTACCGTTACCACCTCCCCGGCGGTTTTGGGCATAGCCAATGGCAGCAAACGTCAATATAAATAAACAGAGTAAAGTTTTTTTCATGGTAAGGCAGATGTAGCTGGGTTAAGCCCGGAGTTAAAAAGTCTTAAGCGAGAAAGTTATTCGTTGCAAAACGATTTATAACTTAAGGCTATCGATTTAAACTTGTAAAACTGACAGGAATTAACTTGGCTAAAAATACAAGGCTGCAACGGTTTATTTTAAACTGTTGCAGCCTTGTTACATAACATCCTTGTTACCTGCTTTCTTCAAGCTGCAAAACAACACTTGTTCTGCCGTTGTTAACATCGGGGTTGATGCCTACGGTCATTAAAAAATCGCCTGTTAAAACCAGGTTATTTTCGATGGATGAGTTGGAGCCTGCATAAAGGTTAATTTCTTTAACCAGGTATTTTTTTTGCGGATCGAGACCTTTCAAACGAATAGGCACTTTTGTTCCGGCGTTGTAACGATTATTAACCAAATAATTAAATACTACCGCTTTTGACTTGCTATCATTAACATACATAATAGATGCGGCATCGTTATCCCATGGCGATTGCAGGCGATATTGATCGCCGTGCCAAATGGCATCTTTCAGGTATTCGTAATTTTTAAGCGCGTCATGCACATAGGCAAGGTCTTGCTCGCTTAATTTACTTACTACAATATCAAACCCAAGTTTACCCATCATCGCCACATCCGTGCGGAATTTTAAAGGCTGTTTACCCCAATCGGTAACGTGGTTTGAACTGGTCATAGACGGGTAAAAGTAGGAATACTCCCATTGGATAAACACCCTTTCCAGCGGTTCGGTGTTATCACTTGGCCAAAACTCGGTAAAGTATTTGAGCGCACCATAATCAACACGGCCACCGCCGCCCGAACATAGCATCAAAGGTACTTTGGGATATTTTGCTCTAACACGTTCCAATACTTTGTACAAACCGAAAACATAGTCGGTATACAGATGCGATTGGTCTTTTTTCAGATAAGCCGAGTATGCATTATAGATCACCGCGTTGCAATCCCATTTAATATAGGCCAGGGTTGGATTTTTGGTAAACAGATCATTCACTATGCCAAATACAAAATCCTGAACTTTAGGATTTGCAAGATCGAGCACCAACTGGTTGCGGAAATATTTTTCGGGGCGGTTTGGTTGTTTTATCACCCAATCCGGATGTTTGCTGTAAAGTTCACTTTTCGGGTTAACCATTTCGGGCTCTATCCAGATGCCAAATTTTACGCCATCGGCAGTTGCCTCTTTTACCAACGATCCGATACCGTTAGGCAATTTTAGCTTATTCTCCTGCCAATCGCCCAACCCTGCATGGTCGCCGTTACGTGGAAATTTATTGCCAAACCAGCCATCATCCAGTAAAAACAAATCGACGCCTAATTTTTTGGTATCTTTTAATAAACCAAACAGTTTGCTTTCGTTAAAATCAAAATAGGTCGATTCCCAGTTGTTCAATAGAGTTAGTCTATCTCCTTGCCCGTCAACAATTTTATATTTGCGAGCCCAACGTTGCAATTTGCGGCTGGCATCGCCTTTACCATGATCTGAATAGGTATATACAAACGCCGGTGTAGTAAATTCCTGGGCAGGTTTAAGATGATATTCGGCCGCGGCATTGTTAATACCGGCAATAACCCTTAAATTATTGGATACATCCAGCTCCAGGTCTATTTTAAAATTACCCGACCATTCCAGCGCACCAAGCATTACTTTGCCTTCATCGTCGGTAGCCGGTTTATCCATAGATACCATGAACATAGATGGCTCATACAAATTAGCGCGGGTGCCCAGTTTGCTGTCAATAGTTTTAATGCCGTGGGTTAATTTGGCTTCTTCTGGCTGCATCTCTAATGCCCAGTTACCGTGATACTGTTTTAGCCAAAAGCCGTTACCTTTTAAATTAAGGTTGGCCGATGCATATTTGTTCAAGGTTACTTCACCCTTTTCGTTATGTTTTATTACCGACCATTGTTCGGTAACGTCCTCTTTAAAATAGGTTTTATAATATAGTGTTACTTCAAACGGGTAAACAGGGTCTTTCAGGTTAACAGTCAGCAGGCTCACATCCTCGTCAACTTTTGTAACGGTGTGGCTTACATAAACCAGGTTGAGGGATTTATTACCATCGGTGTGTGTAACAGTTATTGCCGGCTCGGCCAGGCTTTGTGAGCCCGAAGCCATGTATGCTTCAGTTAACACACCTGAATCATCGGCCTGGCGGTACATTTTACCAATTTGTTCGTACTCTTTGGCATTACCCAACTTGCTGCCGAAATAAACCATTTTAAGCGTTTTATCGCCATCGGTTTGCAGCACCAGGGCATTATTTTGTGTTTCCACCGGAATAGTAACAGTTTGAGCGTGGCTTCCCATAGCCATCGCAACCGAACTTACAAGCGCCACGCCAAATGGCAGTACTTTGTTTATTAACTTCTTTTTCAATTTTTTATAGGTTATTTATCAGGTACAAATAAGGTTAAATTTATTGACTATTGGTTCTTGAACTCAAATTTATATAATGCGGCATCGGCAGCAGGAAGCTTTACATTCAAATCTATATCAGTACCTTTTAATATTTCGGTAACTTTATATTTTTGCGGAGGAAGGCCCAATCTTTTAAAATCCAACGCAAACTCCTTAGGCTTATCCGAGTAATTAAATACAGCCACATAATACGCGCTTCCAATTTTTTGAACAAATAGCTCAGACGCGTTTTGGCCGGTGTTACCTTCAACAGGTTTAAAAGATTTACCATGTTTTATCAMTGCTAATATTTCCGGGTTTTGATACCACTGTATAGCCCTTGCACTCCACTGCCCGTGTACCGAAAAATCGTCGCCGGTAATGAATGTACCCGTAACCACAGCCGAAAGCACCCTGGCGCGGTTGGCTCCCTCACTTTCGTTGTTTAACACCACGTGGTCGGCATCAACAAAATTGTACAAATAGGTTTGCCACCAACCGTAGCTTACGCTATTTAAAGTGTACTGGGTATTATCGATACTTTTAAAAGCATCGCAGGCAATACGGCGTGTATGCACGTAGCGGCCCGAGGCCAAACTTGGCGATATGGCAGCGTAAATAAGCATCTGATCGCCCAGTTTGCTCACCAGGTATTCCATCCCTTTACGGTAGGCCTGCATTCCTGTAGTTATAGCAGGATCATAAAAATGGGTAGACTCGGCCGTAGCGTGGCCCAGGAAATCTATTTTAATCATTTTAAAGCCGCATTCTTTCAGCTTGCCAATCACCAAATCAATATGTTTCAGCGTTGCGGGATGTGTAGGGTCAACAGCTCTTGCGCCATCAATATCGTGGTAGCCTTTGCCAACTTTTGTCCAGGTTTCGCCATAGGTATAATTGGTGCCGGCAACTTTTCTGTCGGGACCATCTTTCCAGCCCCAATCGGTAAAGGGCGCCCAGTATACTCCTGGTTGCAGGCCTTTGCTTTTACAATAATTGGCAAACTCCTTCAGCTTGCTGTAATCGCCCTCTAAGCCGCCCTTTAACATAAAATCCCAATAGGAATCCAGATCGATAAAAGCGGTGTTACCTATCCGGAAGGCTGATAAGCTGTCGGCAAAAAAATCGGCAACTTTGGTAGCTTTATCGTAGTTGAGCTTTTCCTGCATTACACCCCAGCTATTCCATCCAACGGGTGTAGGTTTTGTCCAGTTAAAAACAATCGGAGGTTCGGCAATGCGGTTAGCTTTGGCGTATTCTTCCATCCCGTTACGCCAGTCGTTATAGTAACCAATAAATATCTTTGGCGACTGCACTATATCGCCTTTAACATCGCCATGCTCAATATTATCACGGGTTACACTTTCTTCCGTGTAGCCACTCCAAACAACCATTCGGTTACCATCTGTTGGTGTAGCACTGCTACGCACCCCGGTTTTCCAAACCTCGTGCTCAACAGATCCGGCTATATAACCGTTGCGGCTGGTGTTTTCATATACCGTACCAACTTCAGCACTGGTATTGCTGAACGGTGCTTTAAACTCTTTAGCATTGTACCGGATAAACGTATCGTTATCAAAGGGTACAAAAACGCTGCGGGCGTCACCCGTAACAGCGGCAATGTTACCCGAAAACGGAATTATGGAATTACTCGAGAGTTTTTTTCCTGTTAATACAACCTGGGTCAGAAAAAATTCCCGGCCCGGATAAACGTAAAATACCTGTTCAATTTTTGGCAGGCCGCTGCCGGTAAATGTTACTACGTATTTTTCGCCTTTGCCAAAACCATCATTTATGGGTGTTGAGGCATACTTACGATATAAATTATCAGTTGTAGCTACGGCTGCATCTTTTATTTTGAAAGTGGATGTTACATTAGAAAACAAGGTTGTTTTGCCATGATAAACATTATAGATACCGGTTTTAAGATCATAAACAATGCTGTTGCCTTTACCGTATGGAATTGTTACCATAGTTGTTTGCTTGGCGGATGCAATACTGAACAGGGTTTGTATGACTAACGAAAAGGTAAAAATTATTTTGAAGCTTATTTTCATTGACTAGTATTTTTAATAATAAAGGTCATTGCTTCGTACCTCGCAATGACGGTAGTTTAGCACATTGATTTAATTACACCTTTTGCGCCATCACCTCTTTTATTACCCCGTTAACTTTTATTTTCACTTTACGCGGTGTGGTTGAAGTAACGCGGTAGCTAATAACTTTACCGTCTTTCCATTTAAAATCGACGGTGAAATTACCCCGGGCGCGTAATCCTTTCACATCGCCGGATGCTTTCCAGCTATCAGGAATAGCCGGTATCAGGTTGATGTAGCCTTCATGGCTCTGGATCAGCATTTCGGCAATACCTGCAGTGGTGCCAAAGTTTCCATCAATTTGAAACGGCGGGCCGGCCGATAACAGGTTTGGATAAATACCACCCCCGGCACCATAGTTAATGCCTGTGCTTGTAGTCGGTTTCATGATCTCGGTAAATAGTTTGTAGGCCCGGTTACCATCGTGCAGCCTTGCCCAGAATAAGAGTTTGTAGGCAATAGACCAGCTTGGCCCATCGTCACCACGTACATCCAGGGTTTTCTTAGCTGCGGCTGCCAGGTCGGGCGTGCCATCTGCTGTAATTTCGGATGCGGGATAGATGCCATACAGATGCGAAATATGCCTGTGCTGTGGCTCGGTTTCCTTATAATCTTCAAGCCATTCCTGTATGCGGCCGTCTTTACTGATAATACCTGCGGGCGGAATTTCTGTTAACCGTTTTTTCAATTGGGCACGGAAAGCGGCATCAATACCTAAAGTTTCAGAAGCGGTAATTACATTGGCAAACAACTCGCGAATTATCTGGTTATCGATAGTGGCACCAATGCAAATACTGGCGTGGTTGCCGCTGCCATCGGGCATCATAAAGCTATTTTCGGGCGATGACGACGGCGCGGTTACCATATAACCACTTTTAGGGTCTTTTACCAATATGCTGTTGTAAAACTGTGCCGATCCTTTCAAAATGGGATAGATGCTTTTCAGGTAGTTTTTGTCATTTGTAAAAGCATAATGATCCCAGATATTGCTGCATAACCAACCCGAACCAGCTTTGGTTACTCCCCATGAAGCACTTTCGCCGGGCTCAGTCCATCCCCAAACATTGGTGATTACGTGGGCAACCCAGCCATCGGCATTGTAATAGGCTTTGGCTGTACGCTCACCATTTTTTACCAGACCGCGCACCAGTTCAACCAATGGCAGGTTTAGCTCAGACAAGTTAGAAACCTCAACGGGGAAGTGATTCATTTGAACGTTTACGTCCAGGTGGTAATCGCCGTTCCATGGGGTATGTACTTCGTTGGCCCAAAGCCCTTGCAGGTTGGGTGGCAACAAGCCTACCCTTGTGCTGCAAATACTTAAATAGCGACCAAACTGATAAAACAATACCGGCAAGCCTTTATCATCGGCGGGCGCTTTATGAAAGCTGATGAGCCGCTGATCGGTAGTCTCTGTCGAGTTATCTTCACCTAATTTGATGCTTACCCGGTTAAACAGTTTCTGAAATTTCCTGGTATGCTCCTGCTTTTCTAAAACGTACGGCTTTAGCATAGCATCAGCTAAATTCTTAGCCATTTTGGCCTTAAAACCGGGACTCTTAAAGTCGGTAGTTGCCGAAACGTAGATAATAACTTCGGTGGCGTTTTTTATAACCAGGCTGTTGTTAATAGCAGTTATCGTACCACCGGTTAGCCTGGCTTTAACATTGGCTATATATTGCATGCCGTTACCATCGGTACCGTTATCTAACCGACCTTCCATTTGCAGGGTATTACCAACTGTGGTGGTTTTCGAGCGCTCGGGGCGGCTAATGCCAATACTAAAATTCAGTTGACCGGGCTTATCGGCAATAAGTTTGATAACATCAACATCATTGCCAAAACTGGTAAAATACTCCCGTTTATAGGTAACGCCGTTAATAGTATAGATACTTTTCGCTAAAGCATTATCCAGCGATAATTCCCGCTGATAGTTGGTAAATTTTGAAGCGTCGGCGCCATTGTAGTCAAACTTCAGGTTTAAATCGCCCAGGGTTTGAAAACAGCCCCATTGTTTGCCCCCAGATCCGGGGCCTTTGCACACAAAATCTTTATCAATGAGGGCCTGTGCCTCCACGTTTTTACCAGCCAGCAACAATGCCTTTATTTCGGGCAGTTTTTTATAGGCTTCATAATTATTGGCATCCTGTACCGATCCCGACCAAAGCGTAATGTCATTAAGTACAATTTTTTCGTCGCTCACTCCCCCATCAGGCATCATGCCTAAACGGCCGTTACCCAAAGCAAGTGTTTCTTCCCAGCGCGATGCGGGCTTATCATAATGTAAAGTAAGCTCCTTTTTTTGGGCGATTGAAACCGTCGACAGTAACAAAAGAGCTGCTGCAACGGGTATGTTTTTTTTAAAATTCATCAGTACAGATTATGATTTTATTACAGAGATATCCATGGCGTTCACATCAAGCTCCAGCACAATTACCGAACAGTTTTCATCAGGTAAAGTGGCCGGCAACTCTATCTTATAGCCTTTACTATCCGATCGGATTGCTACCGCGCTGCCATTCAAAAAATACGATTTTAGGATTTTAGCATTGGGCAGCAATGGAATATTCAATGTGCTGTCCTTTTTTTGAAAAACGTTGATGTAAATCTTATTGCCCATGCGCGTTGCACCATATTCGGCAGTTGGTACGTAGGGGCCGCCCTTTGTGCCATAAATTGCTTCACCATTTTGCCGTAACCAGGCTCCCATTTCTTTTAAGCGGGCTACTTGCCGGGCTTCCATGTGGCCATCCATCGCCGGGCCAACGTTAAATAGCAAGTTACCATTACCCGATGCCGATGTTACCAAAGTTTGGATGCATTGCTTTAATGATTTCATCCCATCGTTTGGTTTCCAGGCCCATTGGTTGCAAATGGTAATGCAACTTTCCCACGGCTCATCCATATTAAGTTTGCCTATGGTTTGTTCCGGTGTTAAAAAATCGCCAACCGCATCACCGCCCAATTTTTCGCTTATTTTGCCCAGGCGATTATTGGTAATTACGTTAACATCAACGCTTTTGATATAGTTGTAAATTTCCTGGCCATCGGCAGTTGTCCACGGTGTTTCCCAATAGCCATCAAACCAAAGCATAAAGGGGTGATATTTGGTTATCACTTCTTTAAGCTCGTTTTTCATACGGGTTTTAAAGGCAGTCATATCGCCTTTGCGGGCATTTATTTCGGGATGGTGCGGGTTATCTATAGGGTAGTCCTTATCGTGCCAGTCTAAAACGGTGCAATAAATACAAAAAGTGAGGCCTTGTTTTTTACAGGCTTTTTCCAGTTCGCCAACAATATCTCTTTTAAATGGCGATTTTGAGATATTATAATCCGAGAAGGCACTTGGCCATAACAGGAACCCATCGTGATGCTTGGCTGTAATAACCAGGTATTTCATACCGGCATCTTTTGCAGCTTTCACCCATTCATCAGCATTAAATAATTTAGGGTTAAACTCATGATACAAATTATCGTAATCCTCTTCGGACACCTGGTCGTTACGGCTCCAGCCAATTTCGGTACCGCGTTGGGTTACCGGGCCAAAATGAATAAACATGCCAAAACGCTTAGCCATAAATTGATCCATAACCGCTTTCGGAGTTTTAACCGGAATTGGACTTGCTGCCTGCTGTGCAATAGCTAAACAGGTACTTAATAAAAGGACTCCCAATAGTCCTGCTTTTCTTTTCATAGTATAGTTTAATTAATCAGGTTTCTTTTAGTTAGATTCAGTTGGTTTGGCTAATGAAATTTCATTGAACAGCTTTTTATAATTATTCACTCGTTCAATCTGGTCAACTACTCACTTATTCAACCTAATCAACCACTCACTCATTTATTTATTTACAAAAAAGTTAACAATGCGGCATGCATGGCCTTTACTCAAATTGTTCTTTTTGTCGCTTATTTTAATTTTTAAAGTGTGGCTGCCACCATTCAGGTTGTCGCCCAGCATGTGGTAAACGCCCAGGTGAATCCAGCTATAAAACTCAGTCAACAAGTCCAAGTCTTTATAAGCACCACCATCAATTGAGTAGGATATAATGCCCGCGTCGGGCCCGGCCACTACTGCAATACCAACAGCTGTGCCTTTAAATGGCAGGGTTAATTCGCTACCCGGTTCTGTAGCCTGTAGCATGGGCACATCAACAAACCCCGGACGGGTTGACAAGCCATCCCCTGGGTTCCATTTAGCATCTATAGCCCAGCCTCTGTCCAGCCTGGCGTTAGTTATGCTATAATAGCTGCCATTATTATAGCTGGCGTTATCAATAGGTTTAAGTAAAACAGCTTTAACAGGTTGCTTGTAATTTGCAGCAACGCTGGCCTGCAACAATGCTTTAATTGTTTCAAAGTAAAGCTCCTGCCCATGGTACCAGGGGTGGATATCTTTAAAATCATCGGCCCACGTTAGCTCCTTGTTTTTTATTTTATCGTTAACCTCCAGTGCAAGGTTTACATAGGGTAAATTGTAGTGGGTGGCTACTAACTGATGGTTCAGCAGTTCGGGCGATATTTTGCCTTTGGCGTAGTTTTCTATTTTTTGAGGATCAACAAAAGCCATCATAATAACATTCATCATCGGGTTGTTCATTTTTGCATGCCTTACAATGCCTTCTAAAGCCCGAACCTGCGTAGTACTATCGGTGCCCCTGTCGTTCACTGCGGCTTCTACAAACAGCAAGTCGGTTTTACCTGAGTCAAGAATATCCCTTTGCAACCTGAATGCGTGCGGTAAACTGCCTAATGATGGTATGCCGGCAGCTATAAAATGAAAATCCGTTTCGGGATAAGTTTCCCGGAGATATTTGCAAACCTTATCGCGCCAGCCGGGATTAAAAGTGATCGATCCGCCTAAAAAGGAAACGGTAGCTTTTTTATTTACTGTAGCAGCGTAGTAAAAATTATTTAAGCCGCCCGCGGTTTTGATATAATCTGTATACGCCAGTATTTTTTGTACAGGATATGAGTTATTGTAAATAAATTCGGCATAATAACCCGGGCGATCTACCGTAAAATGATGTCCTTGTAACTCCATGGGCCCCTGCGTAACAGGATGGATGCTAATGGGACCACCTAAAGCAATATAGCGTTTGGCCAGCACATCACTATTCTCGGCAGGCGGGGCAAGCTTATCGTCGAGCCCTATTGTATGTAAAATGGGTACCCGGAATGATGCCAGGCCTTCCAGGTTATCAATTGGGTTATCGTTATAGGCAATAGCCTGTTCTTCGGTAAAATGATAAACCTGTTTCAACTCGTTCCAAGCGGCGGCATCTCCAGGACCCTTCAACTTTCCGCCCGGCCAGCTTTTTATATCACAAACCGGTGTTTCTGCATAAATACAGTTTACCTTATCGGGATTACGTTTGGCCCAGGCATAAGCATAAAGGCCTCCCCTGCTTACCGCTTCGAGGGCCACCTTTGGTGCAAGGCCAAGTTGCGTGGTTAAATAGGTATAAAACACGTCGTAAGAACTCATTGCTGATGGGGCACCATACTGGTTATCTACATTGATAAAGGCTATATAAAACCCTTTTGCAAGCAAAACACTGTCAATTTCGGTATGCCAGTCGGGGAAAGATGTGCGCCAAACCCAGGGATTGCCAGGCAGCGGGTGCGCTGGTTTAACGTAGTAAGCATCACGGTCGGCTATTTTTAATTGTATTTTCTGAAAGCCTTTCCATAAGCTGGCATTGCTTTGCGCATGGACACCAGTAAAAGCAGTTAGTAACAATAATAAGATAACAGCGTGTTTAAATTTCGACATTGGCTTTAACATTTCAATTTCGGGCAAAGGTGTTTGTGAGCCTTGCTATTTTAGTGAATAAAGTATTTTTAAATAGGCCGTATTACGGCAATGTACGTGTATTAAAAAAATGCAGCATCTACCCGATCTTGTTATTATTGGTTAGGGTAAATGTATCAGCTAATTATTTTTTAAAAAATGGATAAACCTTTTAAAACGATGGACAATCCACTGAAATCATGGAGTTAGATATACGTATTACTCCAAAATCTTCCAACAGTGCTTTATCAATAGGCACGCCATAAAAAACAACTACAAATGACTAAACCTAAAGGCATTTGTATCAATTTTGTTATCCAGACATGGAGAAAACACCTATATGTTTCTACAGTTCTTTGTCAGTTATAAATTTTATTATGCAATACAAACGTATTTGTGCAATCCTGAAATTTTACCAGGCCGGCTTCGGTAACAGGAGCACCGTTAACTTTGAAGCTGTTGTTTACTACCCTGATATTAGCCGCGCTTTTTGCATAAACCGCATCGCCTGACAGTAAAATAAATTCATTACCCGTCACCAAAATATTGTTGTGGATTTTTGTTGTGTTATTTTGGGTATTTTCGGGCGAAACCAACACGACGGGCCCGCCGCATAAATTAAATTTATTGTTCCTGATAACCAAATTTTTAACCATCCCCGATTCGTACCAACTTGCCGCATCGTCGGCTACGGCTATGGCGCTATTGTTGGTACGTTGAAAAACGTTATTTTCAATTACCACCTTGCCACGCGTGGTAACCAAAACGCCCCTTGTGGGGATGCGTTCGATGGTATTATTACCTATATATACACTGGGCGTCCAGGTAATATTTTCTACTACATCATTTGGCGTTATAGTATCGGTCAGGGGCATTTTAAGGGTTAATAATATATCTTTATCATTTACCCTTACAACCTTTGATACAATGCTTACCCCATACTGCAAAAGGCTATTTGAATGTACTAAAGCGACACTATCCCCCTTAACAAAAGCTTCGAAACCAAAAGTTTGGTTGTGCATAAACCGGACAAGGAGCTGATTAGGTTGAGGTTGCTGGATTATGCGCAAATAGGTGCCGTGTACGTTAACAGCATCGTCATTGGCCCCCGATAACCAGGAATTAATAACCGATATTTTACCCCCGCAGCCCGAAAAATGCAAGATATCGGCCCAGGCGGCACAGGTACGCCCGGAGTTTGCAGCCGGTTTCACAAAAACAGAATCGATGCCAATATTCCGGCAAAACTGGCTTACCACCCCCATACCATGCATAAAATTGATGTGAATGTTTTTTAGTGACAGGCTGTTGCTTCGCACCAAAAAAATCCCCGTACAATCCCTTGTAATATCCCGGTTTTGATAAATAAGTCCGGTTTTAAATCCGGGATTGCTTTTAAAATAAACCCGTACGCTATTCAGGCCTGTTGCCGCATACCTCAACCCATCCATATTAATATCGACGCGTTGCAGATGGCCTGTTGCAGGGTCGAGCACCTGCCACAAGGATATTGGATTATACCTCCAGCCTTCCCCTTCCCAGGTAAGCAGGCTATCTTTAATGCTATATTTTGAATCGGGATGAATCTTCAAATCGACGAAATTATCAGCTATTTTCATCACCTCCAACTCTGATACTGTTGGCCGGTAATAATCATATGTAGCGCCATGTATTTTGATATCATGGCTATAATCGATACAGGTTTCAATCATCTTGCCGCGCATCAGCATTTTGGCACCCAACGCCTCGATATCTACATAACTTGAACTATCAATATAAATAGCAATAGCTTTGGGCGTATAAGCATCGTCATTGGTGTTTGATATAAAAAATTGCTTTTTAAAGCTTGCTTCCGGATAAAAATTATAGGTACCTTTTTCAAATACCACCTTAACGTGTTTTTTATTGCTGCCACGCGCTACCAGGAACAGCGATTCCCTGAAATCTGCAGGACCTGTAATCACTATCTTGTCTCCTGCCGAAAAGATTCGCCGGTTAATCTGGTTAAAAGTTTTCCAGGGATGTTTTTTATCAACTCCTGAGTTATCATCATTTCCTTTTTCAGCATCGATATAATACATGGTACAACCCGGCGATACTTTACGACTACTGATATCGGGATATTTGACTACTGCATACGATGGTAGGCCGATATGAATAGCTACAAATGCTAACAAAATAGTAAAATACCGAAAACCGAACCGCTTGCTATTAATTACCCGCATTGAAAATATAGGTTTTACCGGCAACTGAATTAAACTGGTATTTAAAGTCGTTGTTTACTATAGTTCCGGGGATCTTTGTCCCTTCGGCTATTAATTTATTTGGCGACCGTAGGTTACACACTCCGCCAGCTAACGATTTAACAACAATCCGGGTAATTTTACCACCTTTCCATACCATATCTGTTATCTCGAAATCGCCGCGGGTTTTAAGGCCTTGCACACTGCCGTTTAACCATGCTTTTGGTAATGCGGGTAAAAGCTGAATTTCATCGGTTTGGCTTTGGAGCAGCATTTCGGTAACGCCAGCTGTATAGCCAAAATTTCCATCTATCTGGAACGGCGGATGCGCGCATAGCAAATTGGAATAAACGCCGCCGCCGTTATTATAATCAACACCCGATCCCCCAGCCAGGGTAATAAAATTATTCAGAATTTTGTAAGCATGATCGCCATCCTGCAGGCGTGCCCAAAAATTCATTTTCCAGGCCATTGACCATCCGGTTGACACATCGCCACGTGCCAATAAACTTACTTTGGCCGCCTGCGCCAGTTGGGGTGTTTTTATAGTGCTTATTCGTTTTCCCGGGTGCAGGCCAAACAAATTTGATGAGTGACGGTGTGTATCTTTCGGGTCATCACGATCAGTTTCCCATTCCTGTAGCTGCCCCCACTTGCCAATTTTAGGTTTCAACAAATGCTCGCGCATATCGGCAACATGATCGCGATAAGTTTTATCTGCACCTAAAACATCCGCCGCCGATATATAATTTGTAAATAGGTCATATACAATCTCCTGGTCATAAGTTACCCCATCTTCGGTTGGCCCATGCTCGGGCGACCAGCCCAGTGGCGAAACCAGGGTGCCATCCGGGCGGCGTTTTAAATGATCATCCCAAAACTCCACAATCTCTTTCAGTATCGGGTACGCAAAAGTTTGCAAATAGCTTTTATCTTTAGTAAACGCATAATGTTCCCAAATACCCTGGGCATACCATGCGCTGCCGGGCGTGTTCCACAAAAAGCTGCCGCCACCGTACACACCATTTTCGGTTTTAACTGTCCAGCCGCGTACACCAGGATATTCTTTTTGCGTGCTTACCTTTTTTACCTCACGCATACTGTTGATATAATCAAGATACGGTATATGACATTCCGAAAGATTAGTAGGTTCGGCCAGCCAATAATTCATCTGGATGTTGATATTAGAATGATAATCACTTCGCCATGGCGGATTATTGCTCTCGTTCCAAAGCCCCTGCAGATTTGCAGGCAAGCCACCTTTGCGCGAAGAATTGATTAATAAATATCGTCCGTATTGATAAAGCAACGCTTCCAGTTGCGGGTCGGCCTGTTTTTTATAACCAATCAAACGTTTATAGGTTGGCTCGGCGGCATCCGATGGTGGTGTTGTACCCAAGTTTATTGCAACCCGGCCGAAAAGTGCCGAATAATCAGCTATATGATTGTCCAATAATTGCTGGTAAGTTTTGGCCGATGCCGCATCCAGGCTTTGCTTCACCCTTACACCTGGTGCTTCGCCACGCCAGTGTTGCTCGCGCTTGTTGCTGTAGTTAGTAGCAGCCGAGAGCAAGATTGTAAAACTATCCGCATTGCTGATACTCAGTTGCGAACCGCCTTTTTCGTCATCCAAAACCACAGCAGTTCCACCGATTAGCTTTATATCAATACTCGCGCTATAGGCTAAACCATTATCAAGTTTACCTTCAAACTCCAATGTATTGCCACTGCCGGTTGTTTTTGCCCCATGTGCATCTTTGAGGCTGATGATAGCCGAATAAGCCCCCTTTTTATCGGCAGTATAATGCAACACCATCACTTTATCCGGGAAACTGCAAAAATACTCGCGTTTAAACGCTACGCCATTATCAGTATAAGTAACCTGCTGTACCGCTTTGCTGATATCCAATTGCCTGCGATAATTGGCAGGTATAGCCTGTGCAGTGTCTTTATTTTTAAAATTGATGACCATATCGCCAAAAGCCTGGTAGGCACCGGTTTCGTTTTCATCCCCTGTCCATAGGCTAATCTCATTAAACTGGATATGCTCTTGCGCGGGGCCACCAAAAACCATCCCGCCGAAGCGGCCATTTCCCATAGGATAGGCTTCTGTCATCCAGTTTTTCGCAGGTTTGTCGTCCCATATTGCCAGCGGGCTTACGCCATGGCCTGTTTGGTTTTGTGCATTTGCAGCTTTTAAGAATACACTGCCAATGGTTATTACAGCAATATAAATTATCTTTTTGGTCATGTTTGGTTTAAAGTAGGATGAGCTAAATATCCATATAAAACATCGATATTAGCAAATGATTGCGTTTTTAGAACATTAACAGTATTGTTACCAGCAGTAAAAATTTGTCAAAAAAGAACCTCCCGAACAGATGTGGCCGGGAGGTTCTTCTTTTATTATATTAAACAAACAATTATTGTTTATTCCAAAAGGTTATTTCGCTCATGTTGCTATAACCAGATCCTGTTACGGTATGCAACACTCTTATGCGTATATACCTGACAGGAGGAGGATTACTTAACAAATCGACTTTCAAAGCCGCCTGCCCGTCATCTGTCCTGGTAACCGATTTAAGTAATATCCATCCTTTGGCAATAGCTTCTGCTTTCCAGCCACTGTTATCGGCCCTTAAAGTTGTGGTAGCTCCGGTTAAACTATTTATCCCCCAAACTTCAAACTGATCTGGGTTGTTACAACAGTTCCTTCCAACTTCTTCCATCTGCCCCAAATTGCTGTATGACTGACCCATATCAAACGTAAGCACATGTGGAATATATGAGCCATCGCTGTGGAAAATATTAGGATAGCCTTGCGGACCGTCGCTGTTATCCCACAGTTTACTGATCGTAGTTTCGCCAGAATAAGTACTAACATCCTGTGGCAGGTGAACTTCCGAAAATTTAGATTTATCGCATTTTACATAAATATAGATTGTAGGAAATGTATCAAATTGCGCAACGGCAAATGTGTCGATTGATGTACGCTCCGGTATGTAGTACGATTTGTACGTAATGGGCGTACCTGCTTTGTAAGTGGGCAGCGTTATTGAATTTACATTTGGAGCAAGCGAAAGCTGCGATGCCACACCGGCCGCGTTGGTGTAATTAATAACAGTTTTAATGTTAATGGTATCGGGAGTAATAAAGTTTAATTTCACCGATCCATCGCCGTTAACAACGTAGGGAGTGGTTGCATCATAGCCTCGGTTTAATAAGTTAGACGCGTACACCGGTCCGTAAGCTTTAGCATTATTTAATTCATATGGAATGGATTTATTTCCTTTTGCATCATAAGAGTAGATGGTAAACGAATAAGTGTACTCTTGCAGGTTTTTAATCACGGTTCTTATTGTATCTACCTTAGTGGTAACATTAACAACCTGCGAATCGGCACCGTTGTTGTAGTATACAATATACTTTACAATGCTCGGGTCAGAACTTGCTTTCCACTTCAGGCCTATCTCTAAGTTACCGGGCTGTATAATTGCCTGTGCTACTGCACCTGTGTATGTTAGTTCATGACCATCGTAGAATTTTTTATAATCGGTTGCAAGGCCATCTTTCTTACAACCGTACCATGCTGCTGCTACAAAACAGGCAAGCAGTATATATATCAGTTTTTTCATGTTTATATTTTTATAAAAATTAACTACTCTGGTTTACCGTATAGCGAAATTTCCATTGCATGCGCAAAGTTACCGCCAGACCATGTTAGGGCAACAGCAAGCCGGATAAAGTGAACCGGCGGCGCAGCCAACGATATGTTAAAGTTTACACCAGCCTTTACAAAAGCATTGTCGGCCGAGTTAACGGCTGTAGGCGGTAAGCCAGAAGGTGGATCCGGATAATGATAGTTGCCAAGATTTGTCCAATCGCCTATAACAGTACCAACTGCGGCTGATACCGGCAACTGCGAATCTTTTGGCGAGGAAACGTTGGAGCCCCACAAAGAGAAAATTCTTGGATTACCATGACCATAAGCATATTGATCTGGCCGTTCCCATAAAATAAACCGGCTTAGTTTGTAGCTTAAACCAACATTAAATGTACAAACAAAGGGAGGATTATGCCCCGGGTTGGTGTGCCAGCCTGAGCTGTTTCCATCCGTTTTGCCATCCCATAAATTGGGGAGCACCCAACCATATCCTATTTCGGTGTCTGAAGTTAAATTGTACGGGCTGAATTTGCTTTTGTCCAGCAATTGCTCAAACAATGGCGAAATAGGTTTTTTAATGGTATCTGATATATTGCCGAATTTGTCGGTTATATAAACGCCAAAATCTCTGTTATCAGTATTAAAACCACGTACCGAGTAATCAATGGTATCGGATTTTGTATAATGCTGATCCTGGATCTCCATGGCGTTAGTTGATTTATCAAAGGCAGTGACGATAACACCAATTTCCTTCTTCAGCGGGTTTAGCGCTTTAACGTTAACACCGCCAAAATCGGCGTCGATACTTGTTGTAGCTTTAATGGAGATATAGGGTGGCGTTTGCGGGTGCACTGTAACCTTAACCGGGTCTGATTGTACATTTGCCCTGCTCACTGTATATAATGTAACATCATAATCAGCCTCTTTAGCAAAACCTTCAACATTCACGGTATCAGTATAGTAACTTGATTTTGTATCTCGTGATACGCCATTCCTTATCTGGTATTTAGCCTGTACATAAAGTATATTATCGGAGTTTGGCAGCGTATAAGTAATATAGGCTCCTCCCGGGTAGTTATCAACCTTCACATTTGTAATTATACCTGGCTTTGATTTATCTGTTGATATTGGCTCCCTGTCCCCGTCATTCCTTTTACACGATGTTATGCCGGCAACCATCAGGCCTACAAAAAGCAGGACTAAATAATTTTTAATATTTTCCATTTTTTTCATATTTAATGATATGATTATTAGACACTTAACTTACCAGTTTAAATTCTGAACCAGGTTATTATTAACAACCAGATCATCATTCAGTATAGGCCACAAATAATTCCTGACATTAAATATTGGAATAACCATGGTGGCGGGGCGGTAATAATTTGTTGCCGATGATTCGTAAATATTCCAACCTTGCAAAGGTTTGCTTAGGGCCAACGGCAATTCTTTCCAGCGGCGAAGATCCCAGCCCGGTGTACATTCAAACGCAAGTTCGATGCGCGATTCCTGGTGAATGATCTGGCGAAGACCAGCCTGTGTGGTATATTTTGAAGGATCTTTTGAGTAGGTTGTCCATGATTCGGTAACACCTTTTAATCCGGCCCTTGCCCTAACTTTGTCAAGCCATGGCAACACTTCTGCGGTGGTTTTTCCCTGCTCGTTCAACGCCTCGGCATAAAGCAAATACATGCCTGCCAACCTTATTACCGGCAGGCGATAATCAGCAATGGTATAACCATCGTCATATACAGTTAAATAGTTCACCAGTTTTTTAGGCCAGTAGCCGGTAATATTTAACCTTACCCTATCTGTTGGCCCTGCCAATGCACCACTGCCTCGTGCTTGAACGTAGTATTGCGAATTTTGACTCAATTGGCCGTTACCAAACCACGTACCGCCGTCAAAAGCAATGTCGGCATAAAACCTTGGTTCGCGGTCAAAGTGGGCTTTAACTGTAGTATAGCCATTTCCTATATAAAACCTGTTGGCATCATCACCTGTGCGGGTGTCATAACGGTTCAGGTAGTCCCAGGTTTTATCCTCATTAATGGGTACGCCATTGTGGGTATAAAACAGCTCTTGTTCCTGTATTGGCACAGCGAAAGTACCCTGAAACGACGGGTTAGCCGCGGCTTTTGAGGTAAGTCTTGGCATACAATAGCTCTGATCTGGAAATACAGGATTTAAAGCCCATATTGTCTCGGTATTAAGCTCCCATTTTTCGGTAATTGTTGTTTGCAGGTCTAAAACTGTTTTTAATGAGTCGTTAATGCCGTTAACACTTGCTGTAGCTGTAAACTTGTGTAATGCAGCGCCATTTGCTTCGGCATTGGTAATTGCAGCCAAACAAGCGGCAGCTGCCTTATCCCACTTGGTAACATCATAAGCCGCAGGGAAAAGTGCCTTACCATCTTTATTTTTTATACTGATATAATCCGGATTACCGTTAAAAAGCGGGCTTGCGGCTGTGGCCAATATTTGTGCTTTAACTGCCAGTGCAATAGGCTGCGTAATTCGGCCAAGTTCCTTTGTGGGGTTAAGTATTACAGGCGGCAAATCTACAGCAGCCTGGTCGAGCAGCCTTACCATATAATTTACTACCGAATCAACCGGCGCCCTTTTAACCCTCACTTCGTCGGTTGAGCTGTTAATAGGCAGGTTTACATCAACAATCGGAATGGGGCCATATAGCCTGAAAAGCACAAAATGATAATAGGCTTTCAAAAACTTAACCTCGGCTATCCATCTTTTCTTTTCATCAGCACCAAGGTCAATTGGCTTGTCTATATTCTCCAGCATGGTATTGCACCTTCTGATAGCTTTCCAGGTTGCCTGGCCGCCGTTGTAACCATCCCAATAGTTAAGTCCGGGATTGCCCGCATTTTGCGTACCCCTGATCAGGTTAAATCCGGTTGGATCAATTCCCTGGAAATCTGTCAGGTTGTTTGGGAATATGATCTCGCCCGAGGTGGTAAAACCAGGGTTGTTTTGCACATAAGTTAATTGCTGAATAGTAGCATAGCAGGTAAACAGGTAGTTTTCTGCTTCATTCCGGTTCCTGAACGCATAATCTATGGTACCAACATTATCAGGCGTAACATCCAGGTACTTTTTACATGACACGCAAGAGATTGCGAAAACTGCCATGACCAAATATTTATAATATGATTTCATATTTATTTAATGTTATAAATTGACATTTAAACCTATGTTAAACACCTTTTGAATAGGGTATGCAAATCCGTTGCCGCCCAATTCCGGATCCCATAATCTGAAGGGGCTCCAGGTAAACATGTTTAAGCCGTTAAAATAGATCCGCGCATTTTTTACCAGTAAGGCTTTTGATATCCTTAGCGGCAAAGTATAGCCAACCTCAATAGATTTAAGCCTCAGGAAACTACCATCGCGCAGCCACCAGGTGCTGTTTTGCCTGTTGTTTTCAATAGACGCGCCATCAGGGCCAAGCCTTGGATATAACGCGTACAGGTTTTGGTTGTCTTCGCTCCAATGATCATTAGCGTATGCCTGCAACACTTGCGTATTACCGGTGTAGTATGACTCGGGGCTTTTTATAAATGGCGCTGTTGTAGCCGGGTTAATAAAGAAAGACACTTTTGCCTGTCCCTGGAAAAACCCGGAAAGATCAAAGTTTTTATAACTGGCCGATAGACCAAAACCATAAACAATTTGTGGCACCGTTGGATTACCAATAAAAGTTTGATCGGCGCCATCAATTTTACCATCGCCATTTAAATCGCGGTATTTAATATCACCACCCTTTGGAGGGAAGCCGCCTGTACTAAATATTTGCGAAGGTGAGTTGGCCGCTTCGTTATCGTCAACAAACAACCTTTCGGCAACGTAACCAAATTGGCGGTTAATAGGCTGGCCCACCTGGTGCCTGTAAGACTCGGCATAATCAGGAGCCTCAAACTGTGTGTATTTATTGGTTGAATAAGTAAAGTTTCCTCTCATCTGTAAAGAAAAATCCTTACCAATGTTTTCTTTACCATCTACCGATATATCGATACCTTTTGATTYGGCCTTACCAATATTGGCGGAAATACCCGATTCAAGACCCATAGTTGATGGGATTGAAGACCGATCCTGAAGGATATTGTATTTGTTATTTTTATAAACCTCGGCTATTACATTAATCTTTTTAAGCAAGGTAAACTCAATGCCTAAGTTGGTTTGTTTAGATGTTTCCCAGGTTACATCATCATTTTCGTAATTATTGATACTCACACCATTGCGATAGTAACCATTGTTTTGACCAAAGCTGGCAAAGTTACCTCCATTAAGGTTCACATCAGATAAATAGAAAAACCTCCTGTCACTGATGGCATCGTTACCCACCAGGCCATAACTGCCGCGCAGTTTAAACCTATCAAACACGTTATACAAATCGCCCCAGAATTTTTCGTCTGATACAATCCAGGATGCTCCAATGGTTGGGAAAAACCCGTAACGATGGGCTGCTGAGAAACGCTCCGATCCATTTAAACCAAAGTTAAATTCAAGATAATATCTCCCTTTGTATGAATAGGTTGCCCTACCTGCTAAAGTTTGGTTACGGAAAGGCAATGAATTGAATAGTGAATTTGCTGGTCCGTTAAGTGTTTGCTGCTCGGTACCAATTAAAGCTGCGCTCACACTATGGTCGGCGGCAAAAGTGTGGGCATAATCCAACACGCCTTGCAAATACAGGAACGAACTTGCATTGTTACCGAATGAATTATATTGCAAATATTCCCTCGCTACGTTATTACCGGTAGGCAGGTTATTTATCCAGTTTAGCTGGTAGGTATTGGTGGCTTTATCGTAGTTGATAGCATTATAATAAAAAGGGCTGTAACTTAAATACGATTGGAAGAATGAGTGCCTGTTGGTGCTCATAATTGCATGAAAATTTAAACCCGATGTCAAAAAATCCAGGTTCTGGTTTAATTCCAACTGCGCAAGCATTCTCGATTCCGACGAGTTCTGGTGCCCCTTTAATAACTCAGCGTATGGATTTATGTATTGGCTGCCACCATCTGTATTGGATGTTGCCGGCGAATTACCAAATAAGATGTGCTGCGTGCGCAAGTTGGCAGAATCTGCCGGGTAATAAGCCGGAAAATCAACCGGGCTGGTGTGCGATGCCAGGTTATAAAGCTGTGTTTGCTGGGTTCCATCGCTGGTAAGCGGGCCATTGTAATCGGCAAAAGTACCTGATAAGCGGATAATTAACTCCGTTTTACTGGTTACGTTAATGTTTACGTTCGACCGTAACTGGTATGTTTTATAATTAACGTTGTTGTTGTTATTGTTCCTGATATCGGTGCGTAAAATACCGTTATCGTTTGTGAATGCACCTGCAACATAGTAGCGGGCAACACCACCTCCACCTTGTAAACTTAAATTGGCGCGCTGCGTATTGGCGCGTTTTTTAAACAACATATTAAGCCAATCGGTAGCCGGGTAAACGTATTGGTTACTGCCGGGAGCATGATTAATAGTGGCCTGTGTGTTAATGATTTTATTTTCATCATATGGCAGCGGGTCCAGGGGGTAACGGGTGCGCGTAGCTTCGTTAAAAAGCCTCATATAGGTAATGGGGTCTGCAAGTGCAATGGTTTTTGCCGATTGTGATTGTGAGTTTTCAACCCGCACATTAATCTGGGCTTTGCCTGCTTTACCTTCTTTGGTTTTAACCAAAATTACGCCATTACCACCTCTGGCACCGTAAAGCGCGGTGGCGCTTGCATCCTTCAGTACCGAAAAACTTTCGATATCATCCACATTTAAACGGGCAAGATCATTAGTAGTTAGTTCAACGTTATCTATCAAAATCAGCGGGTCTTGCTTATAACCAAATGTAGTTACACCCCTGATAAAGAATTTGGCATTATCCTGTCCGGGTTGGCCGCTTGGGGTAAATGCTATAACACCAGCAACCTGACCCGCCAAGGCATTGGTTAGGTTACTTGCAGGTATTTTTAAATTGCCGGGCTTTACAGTGGTAACCGAGCCTACAATGGCTTCCTTTAACTGTTTGCGGCCGTAAGCTGTTACAACTACCGTTTCGGCTGCAGTAACGTCTTCAACCATTATAACATTGTAAACCTTTTTGCCAGCTGTAACCGTAATTGTTTGGGTTTTGTAACCGATATAAGAAATTTTAATTTCCGTACCATCTTTTACATCCAAAACAAACTTTCCGTTGTTATCAGTTAGTGTACCAGATTTTTTGTCGCCGGCAGCGGCGATGGTAACCCCAACCAGGGCCTCGCCTTTTTCATTTTTAACGGTACCTGTTATGGTGATATCGGCAACGGCTTCAATGGGTGTGGCGGTATTTACAACCGGCGGATCTTTAATAATAACCGATTTGCCTTCAATTAAATAAGTTAGCTGAAAGTCTTTTAAACAAGTAGCAAGCACCTGGTCAATAGACGCATCTTTAAAAGCGGCATCTATCTTATGATTGCTGTTAATGGTTTTGGGCGACCAGAATATATTGTACCCGGTTTGCTTATTAATTTGTTTAAATACTTGCTTTAGCGTAGCATCCTTATTTACATAAGTGATTTTTTGTGAAAAAACCGCTGCGCTCACCTGCATAAAAGCAAGCATGAGCATAAAGCTTGTCATCTTCATTATGAGCAGAAATTTCTTGATGTAGCCCGAAGGCATACAAATGTTTGTAGTAAAATTTTTATACATTTGTTAAGGCTGTTAAAGTTAAAAGTGGAGTCACATTAGCATTTTAGCTTATAAGCTTTTAGATCGGGAACATCGCGAGTGTTCCTGATCTTACTTATATCATAAGCTATCTTTTACTCTTCAGGTAGTGTTTTTCTTCATAATGCTGTTTTAATTTAGGGTTGATAATTGGTTATATATTGGTTTTGGCAGTTTACTTTTTTGCCTTTTTGGTTATAATAATCTTTGATCCTTCAATACTAAAACTAACATCACCCGTTTGTTCCATTATTTTAAGCAGTGTTGATATATTGGCAAAGCGGGTTGTTACAGCGGCAAACAAATCGTCTTTAACATCATTATCCCGATAAACAACATCTACATTGTACCAGCGGGACACTTTGCGCATAACGGTTTCCAAACGCTCATCATCAAACCTGAAATAGCCATTCTTCCAGGCAACAGCTTCTTCAGTATCCACATCAGATACCTTAAGGTGGTCTATAAGGCTTGCTTCCTGACCGGGCTTTAACATGGCGCTTTTATCGCCGCTGCTGACTTTCACCGAACCCTCAAGCAATGTGGTTTTGGTATTTGGTTCGTCGTTATAAGCATTTACATTGAAATGGGTGCCCAAAACTTCAACTACCTGCCTGTTGGTTATTACCCGGAACGGCCTGTCTTTATTATGGGCTACCTCAAAATAGGCCTCGCCACTTAATTCAACCCGGCGTTCGCCGGCTGATCCAAAATCTACCGGGTATTTTAATGAGGATGCTGCATTAAGCCATACCCTGGTGCCATCGGGTAAAAACAATTGGAATTGGCCTCCCCTTGGTGTTTCCATGGTGTTATATTGCGCTACAGCAACTCCATTTAAACCTCCATTACTATCATCCGCTGCTGTATAAACCAGTTGGCCATCGGCAGTTTTTGATATCTGAACTCCCCTCTGCTGAGTAATTTGCCCTTTTTGCGCGTCTGTAAGCGATATTTTTTGACCATTGGCCAAAGTTAGGATGGCTTTGTTGCCGCCTGGTGCTATGATCGTATTATGAACTAAGCCTGGCTGCTGAACATTCCCATTTTTTTTTATAAAAAAAATGGTTCCTGCAGAAAGCAAAAAAAGTATAGATGCTGCAACTGACCAGCGCTTCAAAAAAAAGCGATGCGGTTTTTGAGGTTTAGTTTGCTGATTCAGGCGCAAAAGCATTTCCTCCTCAACGCTGTCTTCGTCGTCGGGAAATTCGGCATCCTGGTTGGCTACATTACGGTACCATTCGGTTAAAGTTTCCTTTTCCGATTCGGTCGCAGTATTATCTTTATACTTACGTATTAACTTATAAATGGCTTGGCGGTTCAATTGGTATTGCGCTTTAGTATACAGATGTACCGCGAAAACAACGGTACCCTACATGGTTATTAAAAAAAGTTTATTTAATTAAAGAAGGCAGGAATCGCACTTCTCTTTTTATTTGAAAAGCCGGTGGATATGAATAGCTACTATAAGTATCCAGCCGTGATTTTTAAGTTCGCCCCTGATAATACGGAGCGCGCGGGTAAGGTTTGCTTCAACCCCTTTCTCGGTAATTTGTATTTTGGTAGCTATCTCTGAATTTTTCATCCCCAGGTTACGGCTGTAGCCAAATACCAGGCGGCATTTTTCGGGCATTTTTTCAACAATTCCGTTTACATACTCCTGTAAAAAAATCGCGTCCAGCTTATGTTCATCGTTTACGGTAGCTTCATACTCGTAATTTTTTAACGCCAGCTCGTTTCTGCGCTGCTCTTTTTGATAGTACTTGTAAACGGTAAACTTTACCGATGTTGCCAGGAAAGCGGAAAGATTATTGATCTCAACCTCGGGATATCTTTCCCACAACGATATAAATACATCGTGTACAATATCCTTCGCAGCAAGCTCATCTTTACTGTGATTCCAGGCTATTAACAACAATTTTTTCCAGTACCGGCGGTAAATTTCGGTATAAGCAGCATGATCCCCCTCTTTTAAAAGGGCGGTAAGCTGCTCATCTGTGTATGTGCCGTAACTAGACATAACCACCCACCTTTTTCATTTAGCGGGCCTGATTTGTATAACCAGCAAAGGGCATCGCATTTATTACCAACGTACTAAACGGATGCAGTTCAAAAAAGATAACGTTTTTGTTAAAGGGTAAAATTTTCCTCATATTTTAAATTAACAGGTAATTATCAAATTATTTAGATTTTTATTTATAATTTTTAAAAAGCTAATCCGTTACAATACCTACCTGCATTATTCCCTCTTGGTAAAATGTTATAAGCACGCAATTAAAACTCAAAAAAACACGTCAGGTTTATAACGCAACAGTCGCCATTGGTGATCCGACAGTTTAAAAATCAAAACTAAATAAAATCCATTAAAGTTAAACATTACGTTTTTCACTAACAATGGAATATTCGCTGTTAAAACACCACTTTATTTTTACGATACCACTTCAATTTTAACCAATTAACAAAACAGGATGTTTTTTTTACGATTTAAATTAAACAAAGGTTTTATTCCGTATGAAACACCTCTTCCATTGTTTGCCATTGCTGCTTGTGGGCAGCGGCCTCGGGTAGGGGCATTTGCGTTGGATCGGTTTCTTTCCACCAGCGTCTGGTGGTGGTATCAGCCGCCATTTTGGCCATATCGCCCTTAAAATCAGCGCCCACATATTCAAAGTAACTAAACAAAAAATATTTATCTCCTATTTTTTGAATATAGATGGAGTAATTGCGAATGTTACACTCTTTTATCTTTTTCAAAACATCCGGCCAGGCATGCGCATGCAATTGTTTATAATAGGCCATTTTTTCGGGCTTTAAGCCTGTTAACATACCAAAACGCTGTACATTCGTGGACCGCACTGCTTTTCTTGATGCAGTATCCTGTGGTAGGGCTATTTTCTTGCCGCCGCTTTTACAGGCAAATATGCCGATGCTGCAAGTGATGAGTATAATTGCAAACTGTTTAATTTGATGGAGAACTTTGTTCATGATGCCATTACCTGAAAATGTAAAACAATACGGCCATTATGCCAATTAACAAAACCGAAAGTACTTTATAGCTGCCTAAACCTCTCCAGGCTACACCGCGCAAAGGTTCCCACGGCGATTTCCAATACAGGGTAGCACTTTCTTTGGTATGCTGAACGGGGTACATATACGATAATACGAWCTGTAAACACAGGCACACAACAAAAAGATAAAAAGCCATCATCATAAAAGGAATTGAGCCAATTGCGCTTGCAGGGTAAACCTTACCGATGATGAACACAGCTACCCCTATTGCCGAGCCTATCCATAAAGTATATTTGGCCGAAACAGCCGATGCCTTTTCCCAAAATACGCCTAACAAAAACACACAGGTTATTGGCGGCGCTATGTGGGCTATAATGTCATTTAAACCATTAAATATGCTTTCGTAATTATTGAGTAGCGGCAACAACATTAACGACAGAACGAGTGCTACACCGGCTGCTATTTTTCCAATGGTCACCAGTTTTTTGTCTGTTGCTTCGGGTTTGTATCTTTTATAAATATCGTAGCTTACAATGGTTGATATTGAATTTAACGCCCCCGATATCTGGCTCATTAAACCGGATAATAGCGCGGCAACAAGCACGCCTATCAGCCCGGGAGGAATTAACTGGGTAATCATCAACGTATAAATCCCTTTGCTATTTACCACTTCTTTCCCATCAATCACACTTTTTAATGCCGAAATGTCCAGGTGCCCGCTTTGCGCCAGCGTGTAGGCAAACAGGCCCGGCATCACAAAAATAAAAACAGGTAATATTTTGATAAAGCCGCAAAACAGCGGACCAACCCTGGCATGGTTTTCATCTTTGGCGCCTAAAACGCGCTGCACAATGGTTTGGTCGGCACACCAGTACCAGATGCCCAATACAGGATAACCTAAGAAAACAGCATACCAGGGCATGCCACTGGCATCGCCATGAGGGCGAAGCATAGATAGTTTATTAAGCTGCCCGGTATGTTTTAATACTTCAACCATTGGCTCCCAACCGCCCATTTTGGTATAAGCCGCAATGCTCATGATAATAGCACCACCTAAAAGCACCACCGTTTGGATAGATTCGGTAACTACTACGGCTGTTAAACCGCCAACTACAGTATATATAGTAGTAATAATAGAGATGATGATAACACTGGTATACATATCAACCCCAAACAGCGTGTGCAATACTATACCGCCGGCCAGTAACGAAAAAGCGATATGAATTAGCACCGCCGATACTACCGATATAATAGCCAGCCAGTCGCGGCTGGCCCTGTCATAACGTTTTTCTAAAAAATCGGGCAGTGTTGATACGCCTGATTTGATATAAAAAGGTGCAAAAAACAAAGCCAATAGTATTAGGGTAAATGCTGCCATCCACTCAAAGTCGCCATTTAGCAAGCCTGTATCAAACCCACTTTGAGCAAGGCTCACCAGGTGCACACATGATATATTGGTGGCAAATAGCGCCAGGCCGATCATTGGCCAGCGCAGTTTTTTACCTGCAAGAAAATATTCGCCGGCCTCGTTATTGTTATTTTTTGTTTTTTGCTGATGACGAATACCCGACCATAACCCGATAATAAATATCGCCGCTATGTACAAGCCACTAATGATCAGATCTGGTGTGTGTATCATATTTTTTTGAGATTCAAGAGTTAAGAATCAAGAGTCAAGACAACCCAACGAATTTTGTTGCCACAACTATGCAACTTCTTTCTTGATTCTTGACTCTTAATTCTTGATTCTTATTTTAAAACTTTCAAATCGCAGCTGCTCCCTGGTTCCTGTGGTGTTTGGTATACGCCGCCGGTTATATTCACAGGGTTTACAAAATGCTTTTGCAGGTGTGGGATGTGTTCTAAAAATAAAGCCTCGTGACCAATTGCTATGTGGTTAAACAAAACCAGGTGCTGGTGCAGCTGGCCCATATCGCCCACGTGTGGCACAACCGGTACCCCGTATTTTTTGCATAGCAGGCTCACGGTTATAAATTCACTTACGCCCCCTACCCTTACCGCATCAACCTGGATAAATGAAGCCGAGCGGGTTTGCAGGTAATTTTTAAAAATGATTTTGTTGGGCACATGCTCTCCTAAAGCCAGTTTCAGCGGCGAAATAGCATCTGCCAGAGTTTTATGGGCTAATACATCATCCGGGTGAGTTGGCTCCTCTATCCAGTAAGGATTCATGCTTTTAAGTTTATTGCATATCGATATCGCCTGTGGCAGGTTCCATTGCTGGTTTGCATCAAGCATTACCTTTACGCTATCGCCGGCAACTTCCCTCACAATATGCGCACGGCGAATATCCCTTTCAGGGTCGGCCGAGCCCACTTTAAGCTTCATGGCGGTAAAACCTTCGGCCAATGCAATTTTGCAGTTTTCGCGTACCTTCTCATCAGAGTAATTGAACCAGCCTATAGATGTATCATAACCGGGATAACCTTTTTGCAAAATGCTTTCGCGGACTGCTTTGGTAGTTTGTTGCTCTTTGAGCATGGCGACTGCCTGAGTATGAGTCAACTCATCTTCAAGGTACGACAGATCTAAAGTGGATACAATCTGTTCAGGAGTTAAGTCTGTTAACAGTTTCCATAATGGTAGCCCTCGCTTTTTGGCCCACAGATCGTAACAGGCATTAGTAACCGAAGCAAGGGCCAAATGCACGACTCCCTTATGTGGCCCCAGCCAGCGAAATTGCTGATCGTTAGACAAGCTTCTGAACAAATCGCCAAAATTGGACATAGTATCTTCAATGTCCCTGCCTTTAATTTTATCGGCATAATATTGCGCAGCTTTACAAACCAAATCGTTACCCTCGCCCAAAGTAAATGCAAAGCCAACTCCTGTATGGCCGCTATCGTCAAATAAACGGGTTACCGCGTATGAGTAAACAGGGTCGGTATGGATGGCATCGCTACCGGCCGCGCCATCAAGCTTATAACGAATATCATCAACCTGAATATTTTTAATCATATTGTATATAGTTTTTTTGGGGATTGATTAAGTAACTTGATTTAACACGCGGCGATAACCTAATTCGGCGCCGCCGGAAACAGGTAAAATACAACCGGTTACGAAACGGGCCTGGTCTGATACCAGGAACAAACAGGCATCGGCCACCACATCACCTTCGGGGCAATATCCCAGGGCGTGAATGTTATCCAGGTAATTTTCAATTGAATTGGTATCGGGCTGCTGCTGGCTCCAGGCCCGTAGCATGGGTGTCCAAACACCCGCGGGAGCCACCGCGTTAACGCGAATGCCGTAAGGTGCATAATCAAGCGCCATTGATTTGGTTAAAGCGTTTACAGCGCCTTTGGTTGCGCTGTATGCGGCATGTATCTCCTGGCCCATATCGCCAACCAGGCTGCTGGTGTTCAGAATATTGCCGCGCGTTTTTTTAAGTTCATCAATGCCATACCGGGTAGTGTTAAATATGCTCTTCACATTTACATCAAAAAGGGCATCCCACTCATCAGCAGTGGTTTCATGAACAGCTTTTGAAGGGTTGCTGATGCCCGCGTTATTATGAATTACATCAATTTTGCCAAAATAATCTACAGCTTTGGCAATAGCCTGCCTTATCGCTGCAGCTACTGAAACATCAGCCTTAAGGTACAGGACATCCAGCGATTGTAACTTTAACCGGGCCTCATCAATGCTCCGCTCCGAATTAGAAACAATAGCCAGCTTGGCGCCAGCTGTGTGGTATATTCTGGCGCACTCAAAGCCTATGCCTTCGGTGCCACCAGTTAAAAAAATTACTTTATTTTTTAATAGCATATAAATGTTGTAGTGTAGCCAGAGCAAAACCGGGCGTGCACACGTTTAATATTTAATCTGTAATGCTTTCACCATATAAAGGCTTGAAGCAGACCATTTATAGTTTACCGCCGTTAACCGGCAATAGGGCAAACTTTAAAAGCAAGATCGACAGCGCTGGTTATATTGGTTGTTGCGAACAAACCAAAAGTAAACCGATGTTTGTGAGTTTATAATAGCCAAAACATTTTTTTTAATGGATTATTCAATTAAACCACCAGCAAAATTGTGGTTTATTGGCATAATGTTGTGGCAGGTTTGCAATACGGGTTAAATGATTGTAATTTATAGAATGTTTTATCTATAATAGCATTCAAATACCGGATGCTATGTTTCTGCTGATGTAATATCCCACTGTAACACCAATTATTCCTTAATATTATATTTGATGAGTAACAGCTTTAAAAGGCGGCAAGGTTTTGAGGGTGAAAAATTCATCAGCATTCCTCAAAAAGTATTACGCGATGCCAAACAACGTCATCCCGAACTTTTCCATATCTATATTACGCATATAGGCTATTTTCCTAAGGCGGCATTTCATTATCGCGAACGCCGAAAAGGCTGCGAAGACAACATACTTATTTACTGTTTGCAGGGAAAAGGTTATTATATTGTGGATAACAAGCGTTTTGAGGTACGCAGCAACCAGTTTATACTGATACCGGCTACCGATAAATATATGAGGTATTGGGCCGATAATGACGACCCATGGACCATTTACTGGGTACATTTTACTGGTGATAAAATAGACAGCTTTAACAAATCGCTCAACTTAAGCATCGGCCGCGGCCCGGTGAACATCCCTTTTAATGAAAACGCGATAGCGATATGGCAAAACATTTACCAGACCCTTGAAATGGGCTACAGCCTTGAAAATATTAACAGCACGTGCTTTTGCCTGTATCATATTATAGCTACTTTTTTGATGCCCGAGCGGCACATTCAGCATGATACGGATGATGAAGGTGACATCATCACCAAAACCGTCCACTTTATGCGTAATAACCTAAACAAAAAACTGAGTGTGGAAGATATGTCCGGCAAGCATAGTTTATCGGTATCACATTTTTCTAACCTGTTTCGTAAAGCCACCGGCATGCCCCCTATTGATTATTTTATTCACTTAAAAATGCAAAAGGCTTGTCAGCTGCTATATGCCAATAGCGATAAAATAAAAGCCGTAGCTACCGAATTGGGTTACGAAGACCCCTACTATTTCTCGCGCATTTTTAAAAAATACATTGGCTCATCTCCCGAGCAATACCGTATTACGGCGAAGAATACGGGATAACACACCCGTGCTACAAGTAAATTATCCATTCAATTTAGCATATTGTCTATTTAGTACTTGCCAGGATAACTATATTTTTAGCAAGTTCAATTCCCTTGCCATGGGGTAAAAAATCATCAACCTAAAACATGATCAATTTTTATAAAAATGCCTGTTGTCTTGGCGCACTGTTAGCTATTGGATTTGTAGCACATACTCAAACTATCAGGAAACTAACCCCTTATGTAAACCCTTTTATTGGTACAGGCGCAGTTAAAGGTAGTTTATCTGGTAATAACTATCCAGGCGCTACAGTTCCGTTTGGTATGGTACAACTAAGCCCGGATACCCGTGATGAACCAGAATGGGATGCTGCCTGCGGGTACGACCATAACGATAACTTTATAGCCGGTTTTAGCCATACCCATTTAAGCGGCACAGGAGCGCCCGATTTGTTTGATATTTTATTTATGCCCTATACCGGCGACGAAAAAACAAGAGCTGGCAATGCACAACAGGCCGGCAGCGGCTACGGTTCAAGGTTTTCGCACGATCAAGAATCGGCAAGGGCTGGTTATTACCAGGTTAAGCTGGATGACTATGGCGTAAATGTCGAGCTTACCGCTACAGAACATGCAGGGTTTCACAAATATAGCTTCCCCAAAAACAGTAAAGGCAGGGTGATAATCGATCTAAATCATTCGCTTAAAAAGCCAAATTTTGGCTGCCATGTTATCGCCGCCCAATTTCACATGATAAATGATCACGCAATTGAAGGTTTTAGGGTGATTACCGGCTGGGCCAAATTGCGTAAGGTTTATTTTTTTGCCGAATTTAACAAAGCCATCAAAAGCAACGATCTTGTTGACGGCGGAACCCAGTATTTTGACCAACAGTTATTAAACGGTACCGATTTACGCGCGGTGCTGAATTTTGATACCGCCGATGGTACACCGCTAATGGCCAAAGTAGGCCTATCTACCGTAAGCACAAAAAATGCAAAGCTGAACCTGATTACCGAGATACCAGGTTGGGATTTTGCTAAAACAGTAGCCCAGGCTGATGCCAAATGGGAAAAAGAACTGGATAAAATAAGGGTTGACGGCACAGAGCAACAAAAACAGATTTTTTATACGGCATTGTACCACACTTTCATTCAACCAAACAACTATGCAGATGTAAACGGCGATTATACAGGCATCGATTACACCATACACAACACAAAAGGGGGTTTCTATAGCACTTTCTCCTTATGGGATACTTATCGTGCCGCCCATCCGCTTTATACGCTTGTGCAGCCAGAACGGAGCGCCGGGTTTGTTAACAACATGATAAGCCAATACAAAGCTTATGGCTACTTGCCCATCTGGCAACTGTGGGGGCAGGAAAATTATTGCATGATTGGCAACCATGCCATACCTGTAATAGTTGACGCCATTTTAAAGGGCATTCCTGGTATAGATATTAACCAGGCTTATGAGGCAGTAAAAAACTCGTCGGTGACAAATCATCCCGGCTCGCCGTTTAAGGCCTGGGAAAAATATGGCTACATACCCGAGAATGTTTTATCACAATCGGTATCTGTTACGCTCGAGATGGGCTATGACGATTGGTGCGTTGCACAACTGGCTAAAAAACTTCACAAAACTGCCGACTATACCCGTTTTATAAAACGATCACAATATTTTAGAAACCTGTATGACGCGCAGACCGGATTTTTCAGGGCAAAAAACACAGATGGCAAATGGCTTGCACCATTCAATCCACTGCAATATGGCGGCAATGGCGGTAACCCGTATACCGAGGGCAATGCCTGGCAATATGATTGGTATGTACCACACGATGTTAAAGGAATTATAGCTTTATTTGGCGGGGAGCAGAAATTCACAGCCAAACTTGATACGTTTTTCACCCTTAACAGCAAACCCGGCGAGGTAAACGGCAATGCTTCCGGCTTTATTGGCCAGTATGCGCATGGCAATGAGCCAAGTCATCATATTACCTACCTGTACAATTATGCCGGCCAGCCATGGAAAACACAAATGTATGTGGCCAAAATCTGCGGCGAACTTTATAACACTTCATCTTCAGGATATGCAGGAAATGAAGATTGCGGGCAAATGTCGGCATGGTACGTTTTTAGTACCATGGGGTTTTACCCGGTAAACCCGGCAAGTGGCGTTTATGTGATAGGCACGCCGGTGATGCGCAAATCTGTAATGCGGCTTCCGCTGAATAAGCAGTTTACAGTGCTCGCTCCAAACACCTCGGCTAAAAACATTTATATCCAGTCGGCCAGGCTTAACGGCAAGCCATACACCCATACATTTATCACACAGCAAGATATCATGAAAGGCGGTACCCTTGAATTTGTAATGGGACCAAAAGCCAACGAGCATTGGGGTATCAGCTTAGCTGACAGGCCAACGAATTAATAGCTGAGTGCGCAGACTTACGAAGTTTTAAAAACTTCGTAAGTCTATAGCCATGTTATCAACGATTTTTACTCCCTATGCCTTTTATGCTTTTTCTTCTTGCTTGATTTAGAAGAACTTTTCTTTTCAGATTTTTTGGTTATTGGCTTATCGTCTTGTTTCTTTGGTGCGGCATTTGCTGTACCCGCCTTTGGAGCTACATCAACAGAATCTTTGCTTAGCTGCTTTACAGTAAATTCGTTGCGGCTTAACCCATATTCCAACTGGCGTTTTGCGCCTGTTGAAGCAGCATCTTTACCACTGCCTTTATAAATTGGGAATTCCCGGATAAGTTTGCCATCGCGAATGTAAAAATTGTCGTCGCCCCGGTAACCTTTACGCTGCGAGCTGTTCAGTTTAGGAAAATCGAGTTTGTTGGCTTTACCATTATCGTTGCTAAACTCAAATGCATAAATGCTGGTGCGGTTAATGGTATCTTTTGATTTTGCAGCTATTAATATTTCGGGGTTGCCATCTACATCCATATCAGAATTATATACATCAATAATCTGGCCTTCCAAATCGCCGGTTGTGGTGGTATATTTTATCGCTGACGAATCGGAGTGCAGGATCATAAAGGCACCCGCCTCCTGCGATCCCCTGCCCCAGCTAAATACATCATAGTTTTGCCCTGGCGAAACCTCAATCATTTTATGAAACCTGAACGGTTTCATCAGTTCGGGCATTTTAGACTTTGCAGGCGGGCCGGCAGTTTTAGGTTGATTACCGCCACAGCCGGCTATAGCTAACGCGGCCATAAAAAAAGCTATATAATAAAATCTCCTGACCATTATAAGTTTTATCCTTCTGTTAATTTTTCAGCACATCAGCTGTCAACTCGGCCTTGGTTTTGCCTGGCGCCGATATAAAAACCTTCAACGTGTTGTTGCCACCGGCGTCTACATATTTCAATGTAAACTTGTGGTAACCTTTTAATAAAGGCGCGGCGCCAAATTGCTCGTTGGCTATATGCTTGCCATCATTATCAACCACAACCTGGTCATCTATCAATAAAACCGAGCCATTGGCCGATAATGTTGAGAAGCCATAGTTGCCATCAGCCTCAATATTAATAAATCCGTTGTAAATTACACCAAACTTACCTTTACTTTTCCTGAAATCTGTTGTGCTAAAGTTTTTTACCGCTCCGCTATCAGTTGGCAAGCCTATTAATTGACTGGTGCTGCCAAAAGTGCCGGTAAATAATTGGTATTTAAGGCCACTTGCGTTGCCTGTATAGTTAACGGCAGCAAAAGGTGCTTTATTGTAAACCAATGTACGGGTAACGTTGCTGTGCTTGCCCGATGGGGTAATTACAATAGTTTGTAATTCGCGGTACTGGTCGGTTGGTACATCGTAGTTCATGGGAATATGATACTCCAAATCGGTTTCGCGCGGCGTGTACCCATCAATAGTATAGTAAATTTTTGCGCCATCAACGGGTGATTTCAGGTTCACGCTTACCTGCGAACCAATCATTACCGTATCTTTTGCGCCAATGGCAACCGGCACGTGGTAATCCAGGTTGTTTTTATCCAGCCAGGCTAAGTGCGATGGTAAACGGGTTTCGCTAAAATCTTTAAAGTTTTTGTTAGCTAACGGGCTCCAGGCAATTTCAGATAAGGCCATTAAGCGTGGCAGCAGCATAAACTCCACCTTAGCTTCGGTGGCTACATACTCGGTCCAAAGGTTGGCCTGTACCCCCATAATGTAAGTTTTTTGTTCGGGTGTTAAAGCTTCGGGAGTTGGATCGTAGCTATAAATTTTTGACAATGGCTCGTTGCCGCCAATGCTTAGTGGCTCCTGGCTTGGCTTGCCTTGGCCGTGGTCTATATAAAGCCCGTGGCTGCCAGGTGTCATAATCACATTATGTTTTTGCTGGGCGGCTGCAATACCGCCTTCTTCGCCGCGCCAGCTCATTACAGCAGCGTTAGGTGCAAGTCCACCCTCTAAAATCTCGTCCCAGCCAATGATGTTGCGGCCTTTGGAATTTACAAATTTCTCAACCCGTTGTATAAAATAGCTTTGCAGCTCATTTTCATCCTTTAGTTTAAGTTTTTTAATCAGCTGTTGGCAAAATGCCGATTGTTTCCAGGCATCCTTAGGGGCTTCGTCGCCACCAATGTGGATGTATTTGCTGGGGAACAGTTCCATTACTTCGGTTAAAACATCCTGGATAAAAACAAAGGTCTTATCGCTCGGGCAGTAGATATCTTTAAATACACCCCAGGTTTCGGCAGCTTTATAGGTTTTGGTCGGGTCGCAACTTAGCTCGGGATAAGCGGCCAATGCGGCTTGCGAGTGGCCGGGCATTTCAATTTCGGGTACGATGTTGATGTACCTGGCGGCGGCATATTTTACCACATCGCGAATTTGATCCTGGGTGTAAAATCCCCCGTAAGGGGTGCCGTCAAATTGCTGTGGTGTTTTATCGCGGTAGCCACCAATAAGCGTTTGCGCACGCATACTGCTGATTTGGGTAAGCTTTGGATATTTTTTTATCTCGATGCGCCAGCCCTGGTCTTCGGTAAGGTGCCAGTGAAAGTTATTTAGCTTGTAGGCTGCCAGCAGGTCGATATATTTTTTAACCATCTCTACGCCAAAAAAGTGCCGGCCTACATCAAGCATGGCACCACGGTAGCCAAAACGAGGATAATCCTCAATTTTCACACAAGGCAATTTAGCCGTGGCAGCCCTATTGGCTGGGAATAACTGAATAAGCGTTTGAATGCCGTAAAACAAACCGGCCCCCTTACCGGCAACAGTAATTTGCTGTGGGGTAATGGTTAGGCGGTAACCTTCGGCTGGCAGGTTATCGGTACCGGCTGATGTTAATGTGATAACATTGGAGGCTGCCCCGGCATTTTTTGCAACAATGGCCGCGTTATACGCCTGGCTGCCGGCCAGGTAATCTTTAAAAAACAACACTGCTGTGTTTGACGGCGAATCGGCCTGCACCTTTGTTTCCTGGCTGAACAGGAAAGTTCCGGGAGCTTTTGTGAGCGACACTGGCGCCGGGATAATCCCCGCATACGGATCGGTATCCTGGGCTTTAACAATAGTAAACACGGTTAACAATGCGCTTAGCATCACGACAGACTTTTTGAGCATAGTAGTATGAGATTKGTACTGAGCCGTGAATATATAACTTTTTAAAAAATTACAAGAAGTTTTCTATTGTAACAAAAGCATGTTTTTGAATCCATGCTGTATAGGATGATGGTTAAAATTAACAAACGCTGCTTCAGCCAAATTAAAGCGAATTCGACAAATACAATACCGTGCAAAACAACACGGAAACTGTTATATTTTATTGGTAACCAATACAAATTTACCTGCTTCTTTTCATATTTCAAAGCTGCCTGCTGTCCGTTCATAAATAGTTAAAAATAAGGCAATTAATTTCAAATTTTACACAAAAAACCGACAATTTATTTCAAAAAAAACACAAAAAACTTCAAAAAAAAATAAAGTCGTTTTTTTTAGAAAAATTCAGAAAAAAAGTCTGAAAGACAGGCAGGCTTTGCTATTGATTTAGTCCCCCGGCTGAAGGATATATTTAGCTAAACCGATAAACCAATTAAAAATGTTTACCATAAAACCCGGCATGGAACCGTTGTTTTAACAACCAATACAAAAAACACCCAATAAAAAAAGCCACCCGTTTCCAGATGGCTTGCAAATATTTTCACAAAGCCCTCTCCCTTTAAGGGAGGGTTGGGTGGAGCTTTTACGCCGTTACCACATGCTCTTTACCGGCAAGGTAACGCTCGGCATCAATGGCGGCCATACAACCGGTGCCTGCCGCTGTTACGGCCTGACGGTATATATGGTCCTGGGCATCGCCGCAGCAAAATACGCCCTCTACATTGGTTTCTGTTGATCCGGGGCGGGTAATGATATAACCAGTCTCATCCATATTTAACCAGCCTTTAAAAATATCGGTGTTGGGGTGATGACCTATCGCCACAAAAAAACCGGTAACGTCAAGGTCGGTTTCA
This sequence comes from Mucilaginibacter sp. P4_D1, assembly GCF_056401935.1. Lineage (NCBI taxonomy): Bacteria > Pseudomonadati > Bacteroidota > Sphingobacteriia > Sphingobacteriales > Sphingobacteriaceae > Mucilaginibacter > Mucilaginibacter sp. P4_D1. The sequence continues at coordinate 5,092 of NZ_JBFUIJ010000042.1, read as the reverse complement.
ACATTGGTAACGTTGTTAATTACCTTAACCGCGGTTACGCTCTGGCCATCGCCAAGAATCTCTTTGGTTTCGGTATTGTACAATATCTCGATGTTTGGTGTATTTTTCACGCGGTGTACCATTGCTTTTGAGGCGCGGAATTCATCGCGGCGAACAATCATGTAAACCTTGCGGCATAATTTGGCAAGGTAGGTAGCTTCTTCGGCAGCGGTATCGCCGGCGCCTACAATGGCTACATCCTGGCCTTTAAAAAAGAAACCATCGCATACAGCACAGGCCGAAACGCCAAAGCCACTGTATTTTTGCTCAGATGGCAACCCCAGCCATTTGGCCGATGCTCCTGTAGAAACAATAACGGTATCGGCAAGAATGGTTTTTACTTCATCAACCACCACTTTATGCGGCAGGCTGGTAAAGTCGACCGAGCTTACGTAGCCAAAACGGATGTCGGTACCCAGGCGTTCGGCCTGTTTCCTGAAATCTTCCATCATTTCGGGGCCCATGATGCCTTCCGGATAACCAGGGAAGTTCTCTACGTCGGTTGTTTGTGTTAGTTGCCCGCCGGCTAATAAACCAGTATACATTACCGGTTTAAGATCGGCTCTTGAGGCATATATGGCAGCAGTATATCCCGCCGGACCCGATCCGATGATCAGGCATTTTACGTGTTCTAATTCTTCAGACATTTGTTATAAATGAGGCACAAATTTATAAAAAAAGTGGAATTACAGGGTCAGTGAAGGGTAAACAATTTATTGGTAGGAAACAGTCTGAAGATTGTATTTTTTATGGAGATTAGCCGGATTGCCTAAATTCAACGATGACTCGTAGATATTAAGGGTTATGGTAAAATTGCAATTGATATTTTGCCCTTTTGCAAACGCCGGCTTCCATTTTGCAGAACTGGTTAAAGCATCAACAACCAAATCGTCAAGCTCCTGATCAAAAGAGGTGACTACTTTAGGATTTGTGATGCTCCCCTCTTTTGTAACAACAAAACTTACAACAATTTTGCCCGTGCTTCTTTTAAAAACGTAATTTTCGGTCTTGCGTTTCATGTAAGTACCCAGGTTATATGGCATCTCCGGTGCACGAAAATCGCTTAAAACGTAATTATATTTCTTTACTACAACCCCTTTTTTATTATAAACCTCTACCCTGTCTGCAAAACCATCACTCCCCAAAGTACACCAATCGCCCTCTTTATGTCCGTTAACGTAGTAACCCTCAAAAACAACCCCATCACCTGCCATGCTAAAATTCTGGTATAACCCATCCAATTTGTCGTTAATGTAAGTTTTTAAATATTGTAGCCTGCCATTTTCATACTCGCGCCAAACACCATTTTTTTTGCCATTTAAAAAATATCCCGAAATTTTTATATGGTTCATGGTATCCACATTTATGCCTGCGAACCCGGTTAATGGCTGTTTTTTTTCGTAATAAATGAATTTACCAGTTGGGATAGTCAATTTTTCATCTTTGTAATAGCCCGACGAGAGGATAGTATCGCTCATATCAAACTCTTTTACAAACCATGCCGAATCTTGCAGCTTTTGGATAAATGAATAAGAAACCGCCTGCATCCTATCAGTAACGCGTTCGCCATTACGATCCATAAAAACTACATACTTATCCTGGGCATATAGATTTGAACTGATAACAGTTACGGAAAACAAAATGAAGAGTAATTTTTTAATCATATCGTGATAAAAAGGTTACCGCAAATATAATTATTTCCCCGTATTTGCCTTTAAAACCCACATCACATTGCCGCCTAAAATTTTATCGATATCTTTTTCGGTGTAGTTTAGTTTCAGCAGTTCTTCGGTAATTTTTGGATAATCGCTCACGCTATCCAGGCCCAGCGGATAGGATTCGGCACCGTCAAAATCTGAGCCGATACCTACATGATCAACCCCTATAAGCTTCACAATGTAATCGATGTGATGAATGAGTAAACTCAGCGGCGGGCGAATTTTGTCCGATTCGGCTTTATACATCGCGTTCAGCCTGATGTTGGCCAGGTCGCCATCATTGTAAATTTTGGTAAGCGAATCCAGCTCGGCTTTATGCTGATGTAAAAACACGGCCACTTTTGGCGAATAGGCGCTATCCACAAATCCGCTGTAAAAATTAAGGCAGATAACACCGCCGTTTTTGGCCAGGGCTTTTAGCTGATCGTCTTTCATATTGCGCCTGCTGGCGTCAATACTCCAGGCACAGCTATGCGATGCAATAACAGGTTTGGTAGTGGTAGCCAATACATCGTAAAAGGTGCGTTCGCCTACGTGCGATACATCAACCATAACACCCAACTGGTTCAGGTGCTTAACAATTTGCTTACCATAATCGGTAAGGCCTAAAAACTTGAGGCTGTCTTTTTTGGTCACCTCATCGCGGGCCGAAGTTGCCCACGAGGTGCTGTTGTTCCAGGTAAGGGTTAAATAATTCATGCCGCGTTTGGCCAGGCTGTCAATATAATCCATGCGGTCTTCAATCATATGCCCGCCTTCAACCCCTATCAGTGCGGCCAGCTTTTTCTGATCTACCGCTTTTTTCAGTTCGGCGCTGTTGTGTACCAGCGTAATTTTATCCGGATAACGTTTAATAAGCGCGTACAAAGAATCAATTTCGCGGTTGGCAAAAGCAAAGGCGGTACCTTTACCATAATTTTCGCCACACCAGATAGAGAAAATCTGTGCATCCAACCCTCCCTCTCTGGCGCGTACCAAATCAAAATCGCCCTCGGTTTGCCGTTTACCCAAATCAAACTTCGTAATCAGTTGGTTAGATAATACATCGTTATGAGTATCTATTAAAATTGCTTTCTGGTGAATTTTAGCGGCATCCTGCGCGCAAAGCTTTAAAGAAAAGAAAAGTAAAGGCAACAGCAGTTTTTTCATAGCGTCAAGATAAAAATTTCGGGGATATTATATGCTTTTTTTTATATAATGCAGCCAGCATCACCATTAGAGCAGGTAAATCGCTTTTAAAAGTTGATCCTGAAGGAAGGTAGCTCCTAAGGAGCAAAAAAGGGTAACTATTCGTTTTCTACAAACAGGTAGCCTCTACGAGGCAGCTTAAAAGTGTATTATCTTTTAAAGGTTAACCGTTTGTAAATAAAAAGTTTAAAAGCGATTTTTCTGCACTGGTAGCACCGCTTGTCCCTTTTCAAATAACCCTTTACTTCTTCTGCAAGAAGTATCAAAAATAAAATTATGTTTATCCATAAACAGCACAAAATCAGAACAATAATGAGAAGATATTTTTATTTTTTCCTGAATGGGCGGGCCCTTTTAGTTTTAACCTGTAACTTGGCGGTTTTTAAATCATATAAATTATGAAGCATACTATCATCGCCGCGTTTATTATATTGACCTCGCTTGCCGCAAGTGCGCAAACCGCACCTGCAACCGGCACTGTCAATACAGTTGTCTTTGTTAATTCAGATTCGCTTATTAACAATTATGAATATTATAAAGCTGTGAAATTTAAATTGCAGGATCTTTCGCAAAGAGCCCAAGCCGAAATTACAGCAAAAGGCACAGCATTTCAAAAGGAAGTAGCCACTTATCAAAAAACCGCAGCTTCACTTAGCCTGGTACAGCGTACCGCTACAGAGAAACGCCTGGCAGCAAAACAACAGGCATTACAAGCCCTATCGCAAAATACAGGCAAGCAATTGCAGGATGAAGAAGCTGAGCAAAACACAAAGCTTTACGACCGTATAACCGCATACTTAAAAACTTATACTAAAACAAAAGGCTATAAAATAGTACTTACTTACTCAAAATCAAACCCATCATTGCTTTACGGTGATGAAAGCCTTGATGTGACCAAAGAAGTACTTGCTGGCCTAAATGAGGAATATAAAAAGGAAACCGCTCCTGCTCCGGTGAAGTAACTCCCCATGGCATATCCATGTTACTGTCAGCCTGGGTGGTAAAATTTCGTTAAATTCTGAAAGGGGAATGACATTGTGAAAAGGACTGTCATGGTGAGCTTGTCGAACCATGGCGGGCAAAGGCCTCTACGCGCGACCCTTCGACGGGCTCAGGGTGACAGGCCTACCTGCTTCAAAAATAGAACATGTCATGGGTAGGTACTCAGGACGACAGTCTTTTTATTTTTGGATGTCATTCCTCCTTCACAACCGGCAGATTAAGATTGACAATCATCCGTTAATTTGAAGAATATTGGTTTAATATATAGTAAATTAATACACCTGCTAATATTGCCACACCTATTAAGGCAAGGACCCATCCGAAAATTTTAGTTGAAAAGTTATCAATTATAAAATGCTTTTGATCTGCAGGGTCATATATTATTTTGACAATGTCCCCTTCTTTATATACAGAAGGATTAGAACCAACACCATATTCTTCGGTTATCCAGTTTTTATCTAAAGTAACATACCTAATTACCGGATAGTATAAAAGCATCCGGTCTGTTCCGCTGCTTAAGCGCTCTTCTAATCTAAAAACAACACCATCAACCTTAATTCCGGATTTCAGTAATTTACGACGTTCATTTATTTTCCCTATCCCCCAAACTATAAGAAAGGTTCCACCAGCCAATAATATTAATTCGTCAATTGTTGCATTCATAACACGATTTAAGGATTTAGCAAGATTAACAGGATTTTTTTCTGAACCGCGATTAAGCAGATTGATCAGATTTTTTGGATTTTTTATCTTGTTGGCTATTTTATTCAGACCTCAGACCTCACAACTCAGACCTCAGACCTCACAACTCACAACTCAGACCTCACAACTCACAACTCACAACTCACAACTCAGACCTCACAACTCACAACTACTCACTACTCACTACTCACTACTCACTGTTGTCCGGTAAACATATTAAAGAAAAAAACAGGGGCAAATAGCCCCTGTAAAGTTTAACTTTGAATTACCACACCCAAAGTTTGAACTTATGCCCAAAAGTACATTTTTTACCGGACAGCCGATCTTCAATCAGCTACTTTCTTATATCCCGGGCGCTAAAGTCGAACAGTTAACCCTTGCGCACAATTCCAATCATTATTGTAAGAAGTTTAAGACATATGACCATCTGGTAACTATGCTTT
>NZ_JBFUIJ010000041.1:0-59898 GCF_056401935.1 Mucilaginibacter sp. P4_D1 | reverse complement strand
GTATAGGGAAATGGTAGAATTTAATTGAAAAAACTGTTATTTGACAGTTTTATGATAACGTTAAACGTTGATAAGAGTCTGTTCGCGGGTGATAATATCTGCTATGCTGGTCTCGCTCAGAATTTTAAGTGTAGCATCCCGTACATCAACAAACACATCGCGGATACCACAGGTAGTTTCCTGGTGGCACTCATCGCATTTGTGGTAAAAGTTCAGGCTGGCGCAGGGTACCATGGCTATGGGGCCATCGGTAATACGCATAATGCTTACCAGGAAAATCTCTTTCGGATCGCGATTTAAGCTGTAACCGCCACCAGCTCCTTTTTTACTATAAAGGAAGCCAGCATTACGCAGATCGAGCAGAATTTGCTCCAGGAATTTTTTGGGAATTCGTTCTGCCTCAGCGATTCTCGAAATTTGCATAGGCGGCTGATCCATGTTTTTGCCCAGGATCACCAATGCCTTAATAGCGTACTTAGTTTTTTTAGAAAGCATTTTTTTAAATAAAAACTCACAAAGTTAAACAATATTAAATAAAATAATCCACTAAAACTATAGAGTACAACGATACTATATTATTTACCTTTTAAATTATAATAAAATTGACTTTCTCTTGAAAAATCACAAAATCAATATGTTTGACGATTATAAAAACAGGGGAGAATGCGAACTATTTACTTCCTGGCGAACAAAAGCAGGTATTTTAAATATATAATTTCAATGAAACCGGGTATTTATTGACCGATTTTTATTTTTTATCGGAATGGCCGAGATTTTTTTCGGGATTAACCCTGTCACGTACTAATTGCTTCAGTTCCTTAATTTCCGGAAAACGCCCCTCTTTTTTTCTGTCGAAGATTACATCGTCATCAATAAAAACCGAATATCTTCCGCTAATTTCACTTGGATGCAGCGTTACACCATAAATATCACCGGTAAAAGTAGTAAGCAATTCCTGCGCCATATAGGCTGCCCGCATCATCCAGCCGCATTTGGGGCAATATTCAATAGTAACGGTGGGTTTCATTATATTAATTCCTTTTTTCTACAATAAATCTGTCTTCATTGTGCGTGCTTAACACATCAAGGGTATCCCCAACAGTAACAAATCCTTCACCCTGGTGTATCAGGTTTTGTCCAAAAAGTATCTTTTTATTTTTGGAACGATACCTGGCAAGCGTTTTTAGCGGCTCCTTAGCTTTTGTACCTGTTTGCTGGTCGACGGTAGTCATCACACAGCGGGCGCAAAGTTTAGCACCATAAAAACTGATGCCGGAGATATTAACGTGGTTCATCAAATCCTCTTCAAATGCCTCCCCGCCCGTGAAAACAATATTCGGGCGGAACCTATCCATTGGCAAAGCATCATCCAGGCGGCTATTCAGGTCATCAAGTGAGGCCTGGCCTATCAGCAAAAAAGGATACGCATCTGCAAAAGAGGTTATCATCCCCGGTTGTGCATAACGCTGGTCAACCTCTCGCTCGGTGTCATCGGGCATATAAATTAGCCTGCATCTGATATCTAAAACGTTGCTAAACCAATCATCAATGCTATGATTAACATAAATGCCTGTGGTAGTATCGTCCCATATTGCCACCTCGTGTAAAGTAGTTGCGTCAAATTCAAAAGGCACTTTTATCGAGCCATATAAATGATGGCTAACCAATAAACCGTCGGTTTCAATAGCTACTTTTATCAGCGCCATCTGGGAGTGTTCACGCTGCGTAAGGAAACGGCTTTGTTCGTCAACCAGCATCCAGCGCCTGTCGTATTTAAAACCGCGGGAAGTAACTTCGGCCGATTTTAGCTGAATACCGCCGAGTGATTTTATAGGGTATATGTAAAGATGGCTGATTTGAAGCATATAAGATTATGGAGACATGGTAAAAGTAGAAAATTTTGGCATGAATGCGAAGGGGCATGAAAGCAAGGGCCCACTGTTGTGCTTCCATAAAAAATATTTCAATCGATTGCTTTAGTTAATTTTAATTGATAATATTGTTTTATCCAATTGAGAAACCATTACCTAATTTACTCATAACCAATTCGAGATTATGCCATTAAACAATGTAAGCGGCAGCGCCAAAGCCGGAAATACTTATGACGCTATTGTTGTAGGATCGGGCATCAGCGGCGGCTGGGCGGCTAAAGAACTAACAGGCAGGGGCTTAAAAACCATTATGCTTGAACGCGGCCGGAACTTTGAACACATTAAAGATTATAAAACAGCGGCCAAAGATCCGTGGGACTTTGAGCACCGCGGTTCTGTAACACAGGAGCAGCGCAAGGCACGCCCGGTAATTTCACGTAACTGGGGCGCCCAGGAACCTATTATGGATTATTGGGTAAACGAGCAGGAAGCGCCTTATCACGAGGTTAAGCCGTTTAACTGGTGGCGATCGTACCAAATGGGTGGCCGCTCTATTTTATGGGGGCGCCAAAGTTATCGCTGGAGCGATTTTGATTTTGAAGCCAACGCAAAAGATGGCTGGGCCATTGATTGGCCCATCCGTTACAAAGACCTGGCACCCTGGTATGACCATGTGGAGAAATTCGCCGGGATAAGTGGGTCGTTAGAAGGATTACCTCACTTACCTGACGGACATTTTTTACCACCAATGGATATGAATTGGGTAGAAAAGGATGTAGCCGCCCGAATAAAAAAGAATTATAACGACACACGGCATATGATCATAGGCCGCGTTGCTAACCTTACGGCCGCTATACCCGGCCGTACACAATGCCAGTTCAGAAACAGGTGTTGGGAGGGGTGTCCGTTTGGGGGATATTTTAGTACGCAGTCGTCTACCTTACCGGCCGCTTTGGCTACCGGTAATTTAACGGTGAGGCCGTACAGCATTGTTACCCGTATATTATACGATAAAGACACGCAGAAAGCAAAAGGTGTAGAGGTTTTGGATGCCGAAACCAACAAAACTTATGAATATTACGCCAAGGTTGTATTTGTTAATGCTTCTGCCTTAAACAGCGCGTGGGTATTGATGAATTCGGCAACAGATATCTGGCCGGGTGGCCTGGGTAGCAGTAGCGGCGAACTGGGGCACAATATTATGGATCACCATTATAATTTAGGTGCATCGGGCACGGTTGAAGGGTTTGAAGACAAGTATTATTACGGCAGGCGTGCCAATGGAATTTATATTGTGCGTTTTGCCAATTTATTTGGCGATAAGCGCGATTACCTGCGTGGCTTTGGTTACCAGGGTGCCGCAAGCCGTACCGGCTGGAGCCGTGAAATAGCCGAAATGAATATTGGCGCGCAATACAAAGATGCAATAACCGAACCAGGTGACTGGCAAATAGGTATAGGCGGCTTTGGCGAACTGCTGCCTTACCACGATAACAAAATCACCCTTGATAAAACCCGTAAAGACAAATGGGGGTTGCCAATTTTATCTATGGATGCGGTTATCAGGGAAAATGAAATGAAAATGCGTATCGACATTGTAAAAGAAGCTAAAGCGATGCTGGAAAGTGCCGGAGTTAAAAACGTAAAAACGAGCGACCGGGGCCACAATATAGGCGATGGCATCCACGAAATGGGTACAGCGCGTATGGGCCGCGATCCTAAAACATCGGTGCTGAATGAGCATAACCAGGTTTGGGACGCCAAAAACGTTTTTGTTACCGATGGCGCGGCCATGACGTCGTCGGCATGCCAAAATCCATCCTTAACTTATATGGCGTTAACCGCTCGGGCTGCAAATTTTGCAGCGGATGAGTTGAAAAAGGGGAATATTTAAATCGATTTGAAATTTGAGGATTTGAAATTTGAAGATGGGTGTTTGGTAGTACTTTTGTTAAAAAAGTGCTTGTTTAAGGTTTAAATTAATATGCAAAAATTGACTTTTGGACTAAAATACTTGCTGCCAAATTATCCATCTTTGCGTTATGGCAGAGGATTTAAACATAACCGCATCAACCGACAAAACGGAACAATATACTACACTGGTACCCCAGATAGCAGCTTTACTTGATGGCGAAACCGATTTAGTGGCCAACCTGGCGAACATTAGCGCTGCTTTAAAAGAGCAGTTTAAATGGTTTTGGGTGGGTTTTTACATGGTAAAAAATGATGAGCTTGTTTTGGGGCCGTTTCAGGGTCCGGTGGCGTGTACCCGTATTAAATTGGGCAAAGGCGTTTGCGGCGTTGCCTGGGAGCAGGCCAAAACTTTAGTGGTGCCGGATGTTGAGGAATTTCCTGGTCATATTGCATGTAGTTCGCTTTCCCGGTCGGAGATTGTAGTACCTGTATTCCATAACAATGTTGTTGCAGGCGTGCTGGACGTAGACAGCGAGTTGCTTGATCAGTTTGATGAAACTGATGCTTTGTTCCTAGAGCAAATAGTAAAACTGATTAAGTTTTAATGAGCCGGATATACATTATACCGGGCCTTGGTGCCGACACCCGGATTTACAAGAATATCGACCTTCACGGCCATGAGGTTATACATATAAACTGGATAGAGCCAAGCAAAGATGATACTTTAGCTACGTACGCCCAAAAGCTTATTTATCAATACAATATAGAACCTGGTTCAATAGTAATTGGCAACTCGCTGGGAGGAATGCTCGCTGTAGAAATTGCCAAAATTTTACCGATGGAAAAAGTGATCCTGATATCCAGCATCAAGATTAGCGACGAGGCTCCGGGTTATTTTAGCTTTTTCCGAAATGTTCCAGTTCAAAAACTCATTTCAGGTAAATTGATGACCTCGATGGGCTCTATGATCAGGCCGGTGTTCGGAAGGATGGCTAAAGGTGACGCAACGGTGTTCATGGAGATGCTGAAAGGTACTTCACCTGTGTTTATCGAGTGGGCGATGAGTGCTATTTTAGCATGGAAAAATGATATTATCCCCGCAAACATCTACCACATTACCGGCGATAAAGATTTGGTTTTTGATTACAAAAAAATAAAAGATGCCACCATTGTAAAAGGAGGTACGCACATTATGATTTTTGATAAAGCATCAGAAATAAACAAATTATTAAAATCAATCCTCCATCAGTAATGAAATTAAACGAGGATTATTATTTAGGAAACGACGTAGTTTCCATCAGTAAAAACCTGCTTGGCAAGTACTTGTTTACCTGTATCGATGGTGTAACAACCGGAGGTTATATTGTTGAAACAGAAGCGTATAATGGAATAATTGATAAGGCATCTCACTCGTATGGTAACCGGATAACTCCCCGTACCAAAACCATGTTTATGCAAGGCGGCATAGCTTACGTCTATCTGTGCTATGGCATTCATGAGATGTTTAATATAGTAACTAATGTTGAGGGTACACCCCATGCTATACTTATCCGTGCAATAAACCCTACGGATGGCATTGAGGCCATGCAGGTTAGGCGCAATATACCCATACTTAAGCCCACTATTACGGCGGGGCCGGGTTCGGTGGCTAAGTCGTTAGGTATCTCCCGCAATATCAACGCGATAAGTTTGCAAAGCGATACCATTTGGATAGAGGACCGTGGTCTTAGTTTTACAGATGAACAAATTGCTATCGGCCCCCGTATTGGGGTAAGTTATGCTGGCGAAGATGCTTTTTTACCTTATCGGTTTTATGTAAAAGGCAATAAATACGTGAGTAAACCCAATAAATAACCCGGTTTAAAATGCCTTTTTTTGTAATATTGGACAATGAATTACCAAAACAGCTTAGCATTTGCAATTGAACAGGACGAACTTGATCCATTGAAAGAGTTCAGAGATCGTTTTTTGATCCCGAAACATAAGGGAAAGGATGCCATTTACCTTTGTGGTAATTCTCTTGGCCTTCAGCCAAAATCTGCTGCTCAATATATCGCCGATCAAATGGCAAACTGGCAAAATCTTGCGGTTGAAGGCTGGTTCCAGGGAAGTGATCCATGGCTGGAATACCACAAGCCCCTTAACAGGTCGATAGCTAATATTGTAGGTGCTAAGGAGCAGGAGGTTACTGTCATGAATTCGCTTACAGTAAATCTTCATTTACTAATGGTAAGTTTCTATAAGCCAGATAGTAAAAGGTTTAAAATTATTATGGAAGGCGGCGCTTTTCCATCAGATCAGTACGCCATGGAAAGCCAGGTTAAGTTTCATGGCCTTGATCCTAAAAATGCTGTTATCGAGATTTTTCCACGCGAAGGCGAAGTAACATTACGTACCGAAGATATCTTAAATTGCATCAAAGAGCACGGTGATGAATTAGCTTTAGTAATGTTTAGTGGAATAAATTACTACACGGGCCAGTTTTTTGATTTGCAGGCTATAGCTAAGGCTGCCCATGAAGCCGGCGCTTACGCCGGGTTCGATTTAGCACACGCTGCCGGTAACGTGCCGTTGATGTTACACGAGTGGGGAGCCGATTTCGGCTGCTGGTGCTCGTACAAGTATATGAATTCGGGCCCTGGCGGTATCAGCGGAATATTCGTGCACGAAAAACACTTCGCAGATAAAGCAATGAACCGCCTTGCAGGCTGGTGGGGCTACCGCGCCGATAAGCGCTTTTTAATGGCTCCGGGTTTTGATCCTGCCGTTGGCGCCGAAGGGTGGCAGGTGAGCACCAGCCCGATAATTCTTTTGGCTTTGTTTAAGGCCTCTATGGCTATTTTCGATACCCTAGGTGATATCAATACTCTTCGTAAGAAAAGCGTTGCGCTAACGGGCTATTTGGAGTTTTTGATCAACGCGATTAATAAAGATCTGGGTGAGAATGTTTTTAGCATTATCACTCCGACAAAGGAAGTTAATCGCGGTTGCCAGTTGTCGATAGTTTGCAGCCGGAATGCCAAAGCGATTTTCAATTACCTGGCCGAAAACGGTATAATTGGTGACTGGCGCGAACCGGATGTGATTCGCCTAAGCCCGGTTCCATTATACAATTCCTTCCAGGATGTGTATCATACAGCAAAACACCTGGCAAATGCCATAGAAGCTGTAAAGTAAATTATCAATATGGTTTATTACAATCCCAAAGAATGGTTCTCTTTTATTTTTAAACTCAATAAAGCCGACACCCTGCGCGAGCTTCTGCCGTTGATTATTGCCGTTAGTGCCTATGCCGGTGTCGTAATTTATCTGCTGATAGATTTTTGGCATTTACCAGATAGCAGCCTCCTCAAAAAAGTAAGCTTTGTACATCAGACCGTGGGCTTTGTATTATCATTATTGCTGGCCTTCCGGATAAATTCGGCTTATGACCGTTGGTGGGAAGGCAGGAAAGTATGGGGTAGCTTAACCAATAGCAGCCGTAACCTGGCCATAAAACTAAAATTCCTTATTGGTGAAGAGGAATGGGCGTTTTTCAACTACCTGATTCCGTTATATGCAAGAGTGTTACGAAATCACCTTCGGGATATTTATATACCAGAAGAACAGGCCTTTGTTGTTATTGATGCAGAAAAACATGTGCCTAACCAGGTGGCATCTGCTATTATCGGGCGTATTTATGAGCTTAACAAACAGGGGGTTATAAACCCGGAGCAATTGTTTAGTATAACAACTGAAATAACTTCATTTACAGATATTTGTGGAGCTTGTGAGCGAATTAGAAAAACCCCGATACCGTTCTCATACAATGTTTTTATCAAGAAATTCATCTTCACCTATATCATGACGCTTCCATTTACATGGGCGTTCGAGATGAAATATCTGGCTATACCGATTATCGGTTTTGTACTATTTGTTTTTGCCAGCATTGAGTTACTTGCCGAGGAAATTGAAGACCCATTTGGATACGACGCCAATGACCTTCCCCTGGATAATATTTGCGAAAATATCCAGAAACACGTAGGGGAGATCCTGGGTTAATAATATGTTTAAAATAGCCTACGACCCGATATACGCTCATCCGCTGCCCGAAGGACATCGTTTCCCGATGCTGAAGTATGAACTGACCCCTGCACAGCTGCTACACGAAGGACTTGTCAAACCCGAAGATATTTTCTCGCCCGGGGTGCTGGCCGAAGATATTGTACTTACAACCCATGACAAATATTACTGGCAGCAACTTCGCGATTTAACACTTCCCACAAAAGAACAGCGGCGAATAGGATTCCCTATATCAACGCGACTGGTAGAGCGCGAATTAAGAATCGCTAAGGGAACTATCGATGGTTGTTTATCAGCATTCACTAACCGGATTGCGTTTAACATAGCAGGTGGCACACACCATGCCGGCACAAACTGGGGCGAGGGTTTTTGTATGTTGAATGATCAGGCAATTGCTGCTAATTATTTGTTAAATAGCAATTTATGTAAATCTATCTTAATCATTGATTTAGATGTCCACCAGGGAAATGGCACTGCTCAAATATTTGAAAATGAACCGCGTGTATTTACATTTTCGATGCATGGTGACAAAAACTTCCCCTTCAGAAAAGAAAGATCAGACCTTGATATCCCGTTAGCAGATGGAATTGGCGATGAAGAGTATCTGGACATTTTATATAAAACGCTGCCAAAGTTAATCAGCCAGCAAAAACCAGATTTTGCCTTTTACTTATCGGGCGTGGATGTTTTGAGTACCGATAAACTGGGCAAACTATCTGTTAGCAAAGAAGCCTGTAAAGAACGCGACAGATTTGTATTTGAGCAATGTATCAACAATAATTTTCCGGTGCAGGTAAGCATGGGAGGGGGGTACTCGCCACAAATCAGGGATATTGTGGATGCACACTGCAATACTTTTAAAGCAGCTATTGATTTATATTTTTAATCTTTCGCTAATATCGGTACTGTTGTATCCCTATGACGTTTGCTGATCAGGTTGAATCTCCAGAAAAGCAGCACAGAGGCAATAGCCAAACCCAATACAAGGCCGTACCAAACGCCATAAACGCCCATTTTTAATTTGATGCCAAGCAAGTAACCGATTGGCAAACCGCCTACCCAATAAGCCAGGAAGGTGATAAAAGTTGGAATATTTACATCTCCCATTCCGCGCAATACGCCCAGGCCAACAACCTGCGTTCCATCAAAAAGTTGAAAAAAAGCCGCTATTATCAGTAATTGCGAAGCTATGATGATAACGTTTTTGTCGGAGGTTATAATCCAGGGTAAATAATTTCGACCAACAGCGAAAATAACTGCTGTTATGCCCATCAATATCAATACGATATGATAATTAGATATAGCTGCAAGCCGCAGGTTTTTGTGATCGCTGACGCCAAAATAGTTACCCGATTTTATCGCAGCCGCAGCTGATACGCCGGTGGCCATCATATAAGTAGCCGAGGCGAGGTTAAGCGCAACCAAATGAGCCGCTTGCTGGTTTACACCAATGGTACCTATTAAAATAGACGCGCCACCAAATGCGCTAACCTCAAAAATGTACTGCAAGGCAACCGGAGCACCAATTTTCAAGATCCGGAAGCCACGCAGCCGATCGATGTTTTTGACAGCAAAACTCTTTAAATAACCTTTAAATATGGGGGATTTAAATACGTAAAAAGACATTACAATTGCCATAATACAACGATCAATCAGTGTGCTGTAACCAACTCCTTTTATACCCATAGGATGGATACCGAACAGGCCTTTAACAAATATAATTCCCAGGCAGATATTGATCACATTTCCCCAAATAGATATTTTCATAGCCTGCTTGGTAAAACCCAAGCCCTCTGCAAATTGCTTAAATGTGTTAAAAATAAGCAGCGGAATAATTGACAGACTTAACAAGAAAAGATAAGGTGTGGCCGCTTTTACCACTGATGGTGCCTGCCCGAGATGGCCAATTAAAGGCAACGTACCAAAATATATCGCCGAAAACAAGACAATGCCGGTCAGGAGGTTTAACATTAAACTATTTGATAGTAATAAACCACATTCCTTAAAATCCTTGCGCGCATTATTTTGAGCGATGAGCGGGGTTAAGCCATACGATATCCCCATGCCCACAACAAGCGGTATCATAAACAAGCTGTTTACTAACGAAACCGCGGCCAATGATACTTTATTGGTAAAATGACCAATGATGATTGAGTCTGATATCTGAACCATGATATGCCCAAGTTGCGATATCATTACCGGGATAGCCAGCTTTAAACTCTCGCTATAAAATGGGCGGTATTTATGGTATATGGCTTTCATGACTTATTTTGCAGGGGTGCAAAAGTAACGATTGAACGCGACAAAGAACGAACTAACAAGCCGTATAATATTCCTCTTTTTCGGTTGTATTAATCCGGATGAGCCCCGAAAGTATCAGATCAACCAAAATACGTTGGGTGCGTCGCCGCCCCATTTTCAGTAGTTCACTGCACTCTTTTATCGTGATCCGGTTGGATTTTTCCAGGTGACTGAGAAGTGTTTTTTCGTTATCTGAATATTCTATTAATACCCCCTCCTCACTTGACGACCTTTTAAGCACCTCAAGTACAATTTTACTGGCCAATACGCTTTTATCTTTCACCCTTACATAAGCCCACCATTTACCGTCGTCGGCAAGGGCATAGTGGGGTTTAAGGTCGCTGGATGGCGTATCCACTATCAATACCAGTTTGTCGTCAACATACACTTCTTCAAAAGTAGGTTCCAACGCCGGCCTGATAAACATGTGGGCAGCCCTTGTTATCATGTAACGCTCTTCGTCCTCAGATTTTACCCCTTTAATGCTTCCGTCATCGGCAACGCCAATTAATAGCTTACCACCTTTATTATTGGCGAATGATACCATTGTTCTGGCTATCTTTTCGCAACTGGTAATTGTCTTTTTAAAATCGAGTTTAACTCCCTCGCCCTCAAAAATCAGTTTTTTTATATTCATTATGCGTCCCGCTTCCTTAAACTAATTACTGAGGTTTTATATATGGTGTAAATATTTCCATCCAGTTTTCGGGCTTGCTTAATTGCGAAAATCCAAACTGCTCGTATAAGCCATGAGCATCGGCTGTAGCTAACGACCAACGACGCAATCCTTGCAAATCCGAATCACTAACGATGGTTTGCATCAGCCATTTTGAAAAGTTCAGTTTTCTGAATTCAGGTAAAATAAACAAATCGCACAGATACGCAAAAGTGGCTTTATCTGTAACAACCCTGGCAAAACCGGCGAAAGCACCTTCTTTATAGACGCCAAAACACATGGAATTTTCTATCGCTTTTTCAAGCGTTTTCCGCGAGATACCCTGGGCCCAGTAGGAATCATCATTTAAATAATTGTATATAACGTCAATAGGCAATAAATGCTTATCTGTTGATATTATAAAACCTTTCTCATTAAAACGAGTATCATCAATAAAAGTAGTCATCAGCTAAAATTATAAATTCTGATCGATAAAATCCAGGTTACGTACATAAACCTCATTCATTAATGAAACACATATTTCACCGTCTTTATCATAAATGTCAATGGGATGATGGCCTGTGTATTTTCCAACCGTCTTCAATATATCCTCTGCCTCAGCGATTTCAGCATCGCCCAATATAATCTTAAAATGCAGATCGGAAGAACCCGGCTTTAAATATTTTACAGTTGCTGATTTTGACCAAACCTTTAACCTGTATCCTTTTTTTGTAAACAATTGATAAAATAACAGTGGGTAAAACGGGTCGGCAGCGGCAAAAAGTGTACCCCCAAAAATTGAATTATTATAATTATTGTTTAAAAAGCTTTTTTTGATTTTTACTTTAACCCCCTTATAACCCTTATCAAAACCCACTACCCAGATGCGTTGCAAAAGGAGGGGAGGGTACAAACGCATTGCCCACTTTAACACTCGTTCCGATACAACCATAGAATTTAAATATCTGAAATTTATGACAAAATAGTTCAATAGTGAAACAAAAATTGACAGTTTAATTTCAATTTATTTCTAAAAAAGTTCAAAAATTTAAACTAATGTGCAAACTTGTTTAAACAATATCAGGCTTATCAGGTTAATTAGTATGTTCATTAAAAACGATACACACTATTAAATCAATAACTATGAAAAAGCAAATTTTAAGTTTCGCATTAGTCGCGGCCTTGACAGGCGCAATTGCAACAGGATGTAGTTCGACTAAAGACGCCGGCAAATCTGATAGCACAAAGATGGATTCGGCCTCTACAACTACTCCGGCACCAGCTACTACTGACACTGCTAAAACGGATACAGCCAAAAAAGATACGTCTAAAAAGCAGTAATTATCTTCTAAATTTTACCATAAAAATCCCTGAATTTTTATGGTAAAATTTACGGTGTTTTTAGTAAATCCGGGGTGGTTAAAACGCGGTTTTTATGACACCACCGTCGGCCCTTAAAGTTGCGCCGTTGGTGGCTGCCGAAAGTGGGCTCGCTACATAAGTTACCAGGCTGGCAATTTCATCGGGCGTTATAAAACGTTTAATCAGAGAGGTACCCCGCACGCTCTCGAAAAATTCTTTCTCCATTTCAGCGTCTGTCAAACCCTGATCTTTGGCTAAGGCTGTTATAAAATCACCAACGCCTTCGGAGAAGGTTGGACCGGGCAATACTGAATTTACGGTAACGGCAGTGCTTTTAGTCAGTTCGGCTAATCCTCTGGCAATTGCTATTTGTGCCGTTTTGGTCATTCCGTAGTGAATCATCTCGGCGGGAATTTGCAGCGCCGATTCACTCGAAATAAAAATAATGCGACCCCAGTTTTTGGCTATCATTTTATCAAAATAGGCGCGTGATAAACGCACGCCGCTCAGCACATTTACTTCATAAAATTTAAACCAGTCTTCATCAGTAATTGCCGAAAACTCTTTCGGTTCAAAAATACCTACATTGTTTACAAGGATGTCAACCTCCGGTAATTGAGTTAGCAGGTTTTGAATTTGCTGTTTATCCGAAAAGTCGGCAGCGATGCCTTTAATGTCTTTGTTACCGGTTTCGCCGATTAGTTTATCGACAACCGCATCAATTTTAGTTTGATCGCGGCCATTGATGTACACCCGGACGCCCTCGCCGGCTAATGATTTGGCGATCGCGTAGCCAATACCTGCAGTTGAGCCTGTTACCAAAGCAACCTTGCCCTTAAGTTGTAAATCCATATGTGTTTTGTATTTATTATTTTTTGAGATAAGCACGCAAGATTAATGCCTGCTTATTGGATTGCAGGGTTTTAACTCGAAAGATTAAACCATGCTGACAAAAATGAGCATTTAAGCAAGATATCAACATTTATCATTTATTACATAATTAACATTATGTTAAATTGATATTTCAAAAAGAAAGGCTTTTTTAGCCTTCCCTCTTTCAATTACTTAATTGCGTCTAACTGAGCTTTGATTTTTGTTGCATTTGCATCATCTTTTACGCCCAGATAATAGGTGCGTAAGTTTGTTAATGCATCAACAGATTTTGGATTCAAGTCTGCAGCTTTTAGCAAATATGGTTTTGCTGCCTCAAATTGCGCTTTGGCTTTTGCAATAGCGGCATCATATTCTTTTTGTTTGTTAGCTGGTAATTTATTAGCTGCATTATAATCATCAATCGCTGGGTTGATGATAACGTAACCTAAATTTAAGTTGGCTTCAAAATAGTTAGGATCTATTTCTAACGCCTTTTTGTACATTTCTGCAGCTTTATTATAATTCTCAACCTTGCTTGCCTGTAATTTGGCTTTTGTAGCTGCATCTTTTGCTTTAGTTTGCTCTCTACCAAGTGCCTCGGCTGTTTGTGAATAGGTTAATCCAGCGTAATAGTACAACGTTTTGTTTTTTGGATCGGCGGCTAAAGCAGTTTGAATTTTTTCCAATACTTCTTTTTCTTTACCGGTTTGCAGGCTTATTTCTATTTCTCTCTTGCGTAATTCTGCATTGTTGGGGAATTTTGCAACGCCTTCTGTAACTGCTTTGAGCGCGCTTGCAGTATCTGCATTTAATAAATAAACAGACGACAGATCAAGATATACACCTTGCACTTTTGAAAACTTGGTTGTTACCAGCTTTGTGTAATTTGATATTGCAGCAGGATAGTTTTTTGAATTTGCTGCCGATAACCCGGTGTAATAAATAGCATTGGTATCTTCAGGTAATATGGTGCGGTAATAATCAAACGATTTATAAGCAAGGTCATATTTACCACTTCCGTATTCAGCAACACCTTTTGTAAGTTGATATTGAGCCAAATTCAGGTTGCCGGTTTCAATCAGTTGCTTATTCTCGCCTTTCGTATCCAACTCCTTGGCTTTTTTCAAAGCTTCTTCTGCAGCTGTAAATAACGGTAATGAAGTAGCAGCTACCGTATCCTGGTTGGCATAGGTTGAATAAATTGCGCCTTTTAATGCGTAAGTAAGCGGCAATGTTGCCGTTTTTTCATTGGCGGCAGCCTTGTCAATTGATGTACGGGCAGTTGTTAAACTTGCTTTGGCTAAAGGTGTACCTCTTAAACCTTCATACTTTTCATATTCTGATTTGGCAGTGTTCAATTCGCCTTTTTGTGCAAACGTTGTTGCTGAAACTAAGCCCAAAAGGCCAGCCATCAAAAGTTTGATTTTCATGTTTTATTAATTAGTTAGCTGTTTTAATTTATTGTTTATCTTATCAAGTTGATCCTTGTTATTGGTTTTTGCATACGCAATTTGCAGTGCTTGCAAACCTTTTACGTTATTTGGCGATATTTCGTTAGCCTTTTCGAGCCATTGAATAGCCATGCCGATATTCCTATCACTCTCCCCCTCCTGCTTTGTTAAAGCACTTTGCTTTAGATATAACAAACCCAAATTAAATGCCGGATCATAAGCGGATCCATTTAATTCAATAGTGTGTAAATAGAGCGATTCGGCCTGGTCGTATTTGTTCAGATGGTCGTAGCAATTGGCCGCTACGAATGCAATATCGGCGTTATTTGAATTAATATCAAGTAGTTGGGCAATTAATGGCTCCAACGCTTTGTAATCCTTTAAATTGTTATATATGTTCGCTTCGTCAAGCAGTAAAAAACGATCGTTTGGTACAAGCTTTCTGCCTTTTTTTAGTATCTGCAGTGCTTTTGAAGTATCACCTAATGATTTATAAATACTCGACGCAGTTTCAATGTACTCGGTACGGGTGCTATCTACAGCTAATAGGTTACTGTAATACTTAGCCGCATCTACCAAATTACCCATCTTATTATTGGCATAGGCTATGTAATCATTGATTTGCTTAAAATTAGGGGCGTATTTTTTGGCATTTTCAAATGACTGCCGCCCATTAGCGAAATCGGAATTATTTACAAATTCAAATCCTTTCCTGATATAAACGTTAGCCAGGCAGCGTTTTACATAATCCATTTCGGGCTGATAATTGTATATCTTGCTTTTGGCCGAGAGTTTGTCGGTAAGGTCCGATGTCTGTGCCAATAACGTGGCTGGCTGGCCCAACGTATTTGCAGAATCGATAAATAAAATACTCGCGTTAATCAAAGCCCGGTAGGTATTCCTGGCTAAATCTGCTGAGTCTGATTTGGTAACTACCAGGCTATCTGCCGATTTTTTTGCTGCCCGCAGGTATTTCAAATCTTTACTTTGCTTATAGAAAGCAAGGTTATTAACTACAACTTTCAGCGCTTCGGACTGAGCGAAGGCGAAAGTTGTAGTCATGAATGGTATTAAAACCGATAAAACAATTTTACGGCACTGCATATTTGTTATTCAGTTGGTGGTTCGTCAGTTTTTGATTCTTCGCTGCTTTCGGTTGCCTCGTTTTCGTCGGCTGCACCTGCTTCTGCATTTTCATCAATTTCCTTCTCTTCATCCTCGTCGTGCTCAATTTTAGCAACCGAAGCAATCTCGTCGTTACCCTTAAGCGTTATCAGGCGTACACCTTGCGTAGCCCTGCCCATTGTGCGCAGTTCACTTACGGCGATACGTATAATAATGCCCGATTTGTTGATGATCATCAAATCTTCTTTATCAGTAACACCTTTTATGGCAACAAGGTTTCCGGTTTTTTCGGTAATATTTAAAGTTTTTACACCTTTACCGCCACGGTTGGTTACCCTGTAGTCGTCAATATCAGTACGTTTACCGTAACCCTTTTCTGATACTACCAACACAGTTGTTTCACTGTCGTTGATGCTGATCATACCAACAACCTCGTCTGTTTCATCATCCAAAGTAATACCACGAACACCCGTTGCGGTACGTCCCATTGGCCTTACAGTAGATTCATTGAAGCGGATAGCTCTGCCCGATTTAAGCGCCATTACTATTTCGCTGCTGCCGGTAGTTAAGGTTGCCTCTAATAATGAGTCGCCTTCGTTAATGTTAATGGCGTTGATACCATTAGCACGCGGACGTGAGTATGCTTCTAAAGAAGTTTTCTTGATGGTACCTTTTTTGGTACACATGATAATAAAGTTGTTCTCCAGGTACTCTTTATCCTTAAGGCTGATTAGCTTAATGTAAGCTTTAATATTCTCCTCTTTAGGGATATTAATGATATTCTGGATAGCACGTCCTTTTGAAGTACGCGTTCCTTCGGGGATTTCAAATACACGTAGCCAGTAACACTGGCCCGATTCGGTAAAGAACAACATGTAGTTGTGGTTGGATGCAACAAGCAAATGCTCAATAAAATCGGCATCGCGGCTATTGCTTCCGATAGAGCCCTTACCACCCCTGCCCTGACGGCGATATTCAGTTAAAGGCGTACGTTTAATGTAACCTTCGCGTGATATGGTGATCACCACATCTTCATCCTCAATAAAGTCTTCAGTCTGCATTTCGGCAGATGAGTGAACCATTTCGGTACGACGCTCGTCTCCGTATTTTTCTTTGATCTCTAACAGTTCATCTTTAATGATCTGCATCCTCAAACCTTCGTCAGCTAAGATAGATTTCAAGTGCTCAATCAGTTTCATCAAGGCCGCGTATTCGTCTTTGATCTTATCACGCTCAAGTCCGGTTAACCGGCGAAGCGTCATATCCAAAATGGCGCGTGCCTGGATATCACTTAATCCAAACTGGGCGATTAAACCTTCCCTTGCTTCGTCAGGAGTTTGTGATGCGCGGATCAGGCGGATAACTTCATCCAAATGATCTAAGGCGATCAATAAACCCTCTAAAATGTGGGCGCGTTTTTCAGCCTCCGAAAGCTCAAATTTGGTACGGCGGATTACAACCTCGTGCCTGTGCTCCACAAAGTGGTGTATCAGGTCTTTCAGGTTCAGCATCATCGGGCGGCCATTAACCAGCGCGATGTTGTTTACGCTAAATGATGTTTGTAACGCGGTGTATTTGAATAGGTTATTTAGTACGATAGCTGCATTAGCTTCGCGTTTTATCTCATAAACTATGCGGATACCTTCCCTGCTCGATTCATCACGGATTGCAGAAATACCCTCCAGTTTTTTATCGTTCACCAGTTCGGCAGTACGCTCAATCATCAGCGCTTTGTTTACCTGGTAAGGTACTTCGGTAACAATAATGCGCTCCCTGTCGTTTCCGTGAGTTTCAATCTCGGCTCTTGAGCGGATAACAATCCTGCCCCTGCCTGTCTCTAACGCCTCACGCGGGCCTTCAAAACCGTAAATGATACCGCCTGTAGGGAAATCGGGACCTTTTACATATTTCATCAGCTCGGTAACCTCTATCTGGCGGTTATCAATTAACGCCATAGTGGCGTCAATAACCTCCGATAAATTGTGCGGCGCCATATTGGTGGCCATACCCACTGCGATACCCGAAGCGCCGTTAACCAAAAGGTTAGGGAATTTTGCAGGTAAAACGGTTGGTTCCTGTAACGAGTCGTCGAAGTTTAACTGAAAATCGATGGTGTCTTTGTTGATATCGGCCAGCATCTCTTCGGCAAGCTTTTGCAAGCGGGCCTCGGTATAACGCATAGCTGCAGGCTCATCTCCATCTATCGAACCATAGTTACCTTGTCCTTCAACAAGCAGGTAGCGTAAACTCCATTCCTGGGCCATACGTACCATGGTATCGTAAACAGATTTATCACCATGCGGGTGATACTTACCCATCACCTCGCCCACAATACGGGCCGATTTTTTGTAGGGCTTATTGTTATTTAAACCCAGATCAAGCATGCCAAATAACACACGCCTGTGTACCGGTTTCAATCCATCGCGGACATCGGGCAGCGCCCTGGAAACAATCACCGACATTGAATAATCAATGTATGCAGATCGCATTTCCTCATCAATATTTATCGAAATTATTCTGTCTTCTTTGCTTGAATTATCGTCAGCCATTTTTATTTATTTGTAGAACCTTCTCTCTGTTTTTCGTGTTAAAAATTGATTTTTAAACGACCTGCGAAGTTAAGAAAATAGTTGACTAATGTGCCAATTTCGGCAACAATATGCATGCATAATTTATACACACAGGCTAATTTATTAACGTTGCAGGTTTGGTTTATTTGATTTTTACCCAGTGATCTTCAATCTTATTACCATTGGGTAAAACGGTGAATAATTTAAGTGTATCATTATTAATTGTATAGGTATATTTCACTACTTTATTGAGCAATTCTGAGGATTGCAGGCTGTAGGTTTGTGTTTCCAAACAGGTATCGGCCAGCAATTGGTAGTCTCCTTTTTCGTAAACCACATCCTTCTCGCCCTTTTCCTTTAAAACAGCTTTATAGTGCGATTTATCATAAGTGCGCTGTAAAGTATAAGCAGTTGAAGCACTGTCTATTTTGTCATTAACTACACCTCCCCTATATTCCCACACGCCTTTAAGCGGATAATCCATAGCGGCAAATGAGCACAATAAGCAAATTGTCAAAATTGGCAGTACAAGCTTTTTCATAGGTAATGATATTACGCCCAGTTAATTCCTTTTTTTAATAAAGATAGTGTTTTTTCTTCCTCGCTGCCCGGCGTTGCCTGGTAGTTATACACCCACTTAGCGGTTGGTGGCAGGCTCATCAATATAGATTCAATACGCCCGTTGGTTTCCAGGCCAAATTTGGTCCCGGCATCATAAACCAGGTTAAACTCGGTATAGCGGCTGCGGCGTTGGTATTGCCACAATTGCTCTTCTTCGGTAAATGGTTTATTGCGGTTACGGTTTACCAATTCGGTATAAGTTGGTATAAAAGAAAGCCCTAAAGCTTTCGAAAAATCAAAAATATTTTCCCATGATAATTCATCATTGGCGGTCAGCCTGTCATAAAAAACGCCACCTACACCCCTGGTTTCGTTCCGGTGTTTGATGTAAAAATAGTCATCGGCCCAAAGTTTAAACCGGTGGTAAAAATCATGATAATAGTTATCACAAACGTTTTTTAAGCTGGTATGAAAAAATTTAGCATCCTCCTCAATAACATAGTGCGGCGTAAGATCGATGCCGCCACCAAACCACCTTATGGGTTTATCTGCACCACCGATAGTAGATGGCATTTCAAAATACCGGATATTCATATGGATGATAGGCACCATTGGATGATTTGGATGAATTACGATGGAAACACCAGTCGCAAAAAAATCATCAGATTCTACCTGTAAAGCTCTTTTCATGCTATCGGGTAGCTGGCCATGCACGGCCGAAAAGTTTACACCCCCTTTTTCAAAAACATCGCCATTTTGGATAACACGCGTGCGGCCACCGCCGCCGCCTTCCCGCTCCCATTTTTCTTCTTCAAATTTAGCCTGGCCATCTGTCAGTTCAAGTGCCGCACATATCTCGTCCTGTATCTGTTGGTAGTCTGCAGCTATTTGTTCTTTGCTAATCATTAGTGCAAATGTAATTTAATTTGAGAATCTAAATAACTGCGATTTGATTTGAGAATTTGAAGATGAAAAAAGGGACAATGGTCCTCCAATTTTCAAATCTTCAAATTCTCAAATTAGCTCATATTCAAATTAACTTATCTCCACGTAATCCAAATCTTTACCAAAGGTTTCTTTTAACTGACTTAATGACAGTAAGGCAATTAGGGTAAGTATGCCCATCATAATATAGCCGCTGGTTATCATGCCGTAGTGCACTTTAAAAGCATTAAAGGCAAGGGTTATAGGTATAAGCGCACCGCGAACGAAATTTGGAACCGTAGTAGTAACTGTCGAGCGGATGTTGGTTCCAAATTGTTCGGCTGCTATGGTCACAAAGGTTGCCCAATAACCAACTGAGCATCCCATAAAGAAACAGATCCAAACAAATTGCTGGTTTGATAAGCCGAATGCCCTTAAATAATACACAACACAGCCTACTGATACTAATAAAAATACAGCCATGGTAAGCTTTCTTGATTTTGTTACCTGGGCAAGCAAGCCGGCAAAAATATCGCCGACAGAAATACCAATGTAGGTGTATAATACGCCTGTGCCTGCACTTAAGGTATCTTTTGCATGCAAAGCCACACCAAATTCTGGGCTGAAAGTTACCAGGATACCCACTACGTACCACAGCGGTGCCCCTATTAAAATGCAAAAAAGATATTTTTTAAACCTGTGCCAACTGGTGAAAAGAATGAACATATTCCCTTTAGACACCTCGCTTCGCTCCACGCTTTTAAACATGCCCGATTCAAAGGTGCCTATCCGAAGTAACAACAACAGGATGCCCAAACCGCCGCCTACAAAATAAGCCCGTTGCCATCCATATTTAGCTACGTTTACGGCAGCCACCGCTCCAAAAAGTCCAATAACCGCCACGATCATGGTTCCATAACCGCGCTTTTCTTTACTTAATGTCTCGGATACCAGGGTAATACCTGCACCAAGTTCGCCGGCAAGGCCAATCCCTGCAATAAAACGGATAATAGCGTAAGTATTTACATCTGTTACCAAACCATTGGCAAAATTGGCTATGGAGTATAGCAAAATGGAGCCAAATAAAACTTTGATGCGACCTAATTTATCACCTATTATTCCCCATAAAATCCCGCCCAGCAAAAGGCCGAACATTTGAACATTAATAATGAATTGTCCTTTAGCCAAAAGTTCGGCCGCCGGCACGCCAATATCCTTAAGACTTTGCACCCTTACTATCGAGAAAATTAAAAGATCGTAGATATCAACAAAATAGCCAAGCGATGCTACAAGTACAAGGAAAATCATGTTCCTGGTTGCCTTGGCGGCGGTAGAGTCAGTCATAGTTGTATATAATTGGGTGGCTAAAGTAGCAGAATTATGGATATAATTTCAAAAAAAAGCACAAAAAAAACCCCTGTGTATGCAGAGGTCCCTTATCAAGAACTTTGGTTAATTATGCTTTTTTAACATTTACTGCCTGTAATCCTTTTCTGCCTTCTTCCACTTCGTAAGTAACGCTATCATTATCTTTAATGGCATTTACGCCGCCTTGCACATCCTTAAAGTGTACAAAAAGATCTTTACCGTCTTCGGTAACAATAAAGCCATAACCTTTTTGTGTGTTAAACCATTTTACTTTTCCAGTTTTCATAATTATAATTATCGTATTAAAAAATTGTTGTGAGATTAAAAACTAAAGCCAAACTGAAAATAAAATGGTTTTAATGTTCAGACGGAATAGATAACCCTATCTTTTTCAAATATATAAAATAATTAATAAACCAAATAAAATTATTTATTTGGTTGCGGAGTAGTGCGTAAGTAGGGCTTTATGAGTGTAAAACCCTTTGGAAATTTGGCCGGGATGTCTTCTGTCTTGGTTGCAGGTACCACAACAACGTCTTCTCCGTCTTTCCAATCGGCAGGGGTAGCTACACCGTAATTGGCCGTTAACTGCAACGAATCAATAACCCTTAAAATTTCCTGGAAATTACGCCCTGTTGAGGCAGGATAGGTAATAATTAACTTAACAGCTTTGTCGGGCCCGATAATAAACAATGAACGCACTGTTGCATTTACCGATGCATTTGGATGGATCATATCATAAGCTTCAGAAATTTTACGGTCTTCATCAGCAATAATCGGGAAGTTTACCTCCACTCCCTGCGTTTCGTTAATATCATTTATCCACCCTGTATGTGATTCAACCGAATCAACACTAAGGGCTAAAACCTTAACATTGCGCTTAGCAAATTCATCTTTTAACGCGGCTGTTTTACCAAGTTCGGTAGTACAAACCGGTGTATAATCGCCTGGATGCGAGAATAATACTCCCCAGCTATCGCCAAGATATTCGTAAAAATCTATTTCTCCTGCCGAGGTTTTTGCTTGAAAATTTGGGGCTTTGTCGCCTAATCGTAAACTCATGACTATTTAAATTTTAGTAGAATAAAGTCTACTAAGTTAATATACATTAATTGACAAATCCAAATTAATCAGAAATTATACCGCTTTTTACGCCAACATTACACAGGGTATGTTGTTGAACAATTGAACCAAGCTAAAAACTAACATTAATGGCACGACATACCTACGATACCGGGATAATTGGAAACTGCGCTTTTTTGGCGCACATACACAAAAACACAAATATAGAGTGGCTTTGCTGGCCGCGATTTGACAGCACTTTTATTTTTGGTGGTTTACTGGACAAGAAAAAAGGCGGCGAGTTTTCAATATTACCTGAAGGTGAATACACATCGCATCAATACTACCTTGAAAATACCAACGTTTTGATTACCGAAATAAGCCCGGCCACCGGAGGCATGTACCGGGTAACCGACTTTGCCCCTCGTTTTTACCAGCATCAGCGCTATTATAAACCATTGATGCTGTTCAGGAAAATTGAAGCCATCGAAGGATCGCCGAGGGTTAAAGTAAAATGTGAGCCTGTGTCTGAATACGGCGCTGTTAAACTTAGGGTTAACCGCGGCAGTAATCATATTCAATACCTTGGTGGCGAAGAAAACATCAGGCTAACCACCAACATACCTATCAGCTATGTTTTTGATGAACAGCCATTTGTGCTCAACGAAATCAAATACCTGGCGCTCACCTACGGCGAACCATTGGAAGCACCACTGATTACAACAGCCGAACGCTTTTTATCGGAAACTATCCAGTACTGGCGCACCTGGATTAAACACTCCTCTATCGCCACTTATTTTCAACCTTATGTCATCCGGTCCGGGCTGGCTTTGAAAATACACCAGTTTGAGGACACAGGAGCCATTATTGCGGCCAGCACTACCAGTTTGCCAGAATCGCCGGGAAGTGGCCGTAATTGGGATTATAGGTACTGCTGGCTGCGCGATACGTACTATGTGATAACCGCGCTTAACCACATTGGCCATTTTGAAGAAATGGAGCGATACTTTAGCTATGTTACCGATATATCTTTTTCTACAGAGGAGCGCTACCAGCCACTGTATAGCATTACCGGAAAAAAAGACCTGGTAGAAAATGTTTTAACCGATTTGGAAGGCTACCTGGGTAACCAGCCGGTACGCGTTGGCAACCAGGCATCTGAACATATTCAGAATGATATTTACGGGCAGGTAATGATTTCTATGTTACCGCTTTATACCGATCATCGCTTTGTATTCTCTGAAAGAAAAGACTCGGTGCGATGGATAGAATTTTTGCTGAAGAAGATTGAATTTACGATTGACGAGAAAGATGCCGGCATCTGGGAGTTCAGGAATATGGCTAATATCCACTGTTACAGTAACCTGTTTCAATGGGCAGGAGCTTCCGCTGCCGAAAAAATGGCGCGCACGATTGATAATCAGGAACTGATTGACAAGGCTGTATCTTTAAAAGAACGCGCAGCTGCACATATTGAAAGCTGTTATGATCCCGTAAGGAAAGTATACACCAACTCGGCGGGCAGTGCAAACCTGGATGCCAGCACCTTGCAGCTTATCATGATGAATTACCTCGATCCAACATCGCAGCGGGCAAAGGATCATTTAATTGCACTTGAAAATGAGCTAAAGGCATCTAATGGTTTATTTTACAGATATTTATATAAAGATGATTTTGGCAAACCTAAAACCACTTTCCTTATCTGTGCATTCTGGTATGTTGAAGCACTGGCCAGTGTTGGCCGTATTGATGATGCCCAGCGCGAGTTTGGCAACCTGCTCAAATATTCTAATCACCTGCTGCTTTTCAGTGAGGATGTGGACGAAAATGACGGCAGCCAGTGGGGTAATTTTCCGCAGGCCTACAGTCACGTGGGGTTAATGAATGCGGCTTACAGGATAGCGATGAAATTGGATAGGCCAATCTTCCTTTAATATAATAACACGATTTAAGGATTTTGCAGGATTGACAGGATTTTTTTTTACGCCTGGTAAAATTCGTCATTAACGAAGTTTTACCAGGCATTTGAAATCTAAAACCTGCACATTTGAAATCCGCACATCTGCATCAGTCCTGCAAAATCCTGGTGTCATGTCCAACATGTTTAGTAAAGCTTGTGAGTAATTTTCTTACTTCCTGTGGATTGCGCAGATAAAATTTGGCGGCCGATATATTACTACCCACTTTAATGGTTATGGCACTTTCTGGCAGGGCTTTAAAAATATCCTCGTCAGTATAATCGTCGCCAAAGGCTATTACAAAGTCATAATCTTTACCCTCTGTCAGGGTTAAAGCCGCTTTGCCTTTGTTGATATCCATATTCTTCACTTCCAGTACCTTATCCCCTGCCAATAGCTGTAAACCTTTATCGCTGGCCAGGTACTTCAGGTTATTCATCAGCTCCCCTGCCCTTAGCTCTCCCAGGCCGGCCTGGGCTTTGCGGTAATGCCACACCAGCGAGTATGTTTTCTCTTCGATGAACGATCCTGGCGTGCGGTCTACGTAGGTTTCCAGCAAAGGGTATATATCGTGTTTCCATTGGTCAGACAGGCCGGCAATTCTGTGCCATGTGGTACCCGGTTGTTTAAACCAGGAGCCGTGCTCGGCTATCAGGTACATATCGGTATGCTGAAACCATTCGTCAAGATTTTCATGTTTTCGCCCACTGATGAGCACCACCTGGTTGGCAGGATCCTCAGTTAGTTTTTGAATGATGTTATAAAGCTCTTTATCGGGGCTGGCCTGCTCAATGACTGATCTGAACCCAACCAGCGTACCGTCGTAATCTAAAAAGATGATGCGCTTTTTGGTTTTACTATAACGGTTAATGATGGATTGCTCGGTGGTGTTACTCACGTGCCTGGTTTGCAATGAACGCTGCATAAGTTTTACCTCCTTAAGCCTGTCCATAAAAATTTTAACCCAATGCCTGATGTTAAATTTAGCCACCAGCTGGCGCATGGGAATCATGCGCTTTTTTTGCTCATCAAGGGGCATATTAATTGCCTGTAATATGGCCCTGCATACCTCGCCGGTATTATTGGGGTTTACAATTATCGCGTCTATCAATTCTTTAGATGCGCCAGCCATCTCGCTCATAATCAGCACGCCGTCATTATTTATGCGACTGGCTATATATTCTTTGCTCACCAAATTCATCCCATCGCGCATTGGCGTAACCAGGCAAACATCCGCTGTGGTATATAAAGCCGAAAGCGTTTCGAGGGGGAACGACCTGTAGTAATAGTGGATAGGACTCCAGTCCATGGTGCGGTAAATGGAATTGATATTCCCCACCTTTTTATCAATCTCATCGCGCAGGTGTGCATACTGTGGCACGGTGTCTCGCGATGGTACCACGATCATGTAAAGGGCTATATTTTCAATACACTCGGGGCACAATTGCAGCAATAATTCAAATGCCGCAAGCCGTTGTAATATACCTTTGCTGTAATCAAGCCTGTCAACAGACAGTATGAGTTTACCATCCTTAAAGTTATTCTTGATCAGTTCTACCTGGTGTTTTACATCGTCCTGCAGCGGTAACGATGCATATTTTTGCTCGTCAATCCCCATGGGAAACGATTCGACTACGATGGACCGCTCGCCGGTCGCGATGATATTTGCGGACGATGTTACCGGCAAAATACGGGTGGTAGCTCCTAAAAAGTGCCTTACATCATCAAAGGTATGCAAGCCAATCAGGTCGGCCCCGAGCATTCCTTCCAATAATTCCGATCGCCAGGGGATCAATCTAAACATCTCATGCGATGGGAAAGGGATATGCAGGAAAAATCCGATAGAAACATCGGGGATTTCGTGCCTAACCAATCCCGGCAGCAGCAGCAATTGGTAGTCATGTATCCAAATAACATCGCCGGGTTCGGCAATAGTGAGTATTACATCCCTGAATTTTTTATTTACCGCCTGGTAATAATCCCAGTTTGACTGTTTATAGGTGGCATAGGTAGATGCATAGTAGTGAAAAACGGGCCATAAAACCTCGTTCGAGAAACCCTCATAATATTGATTAATCTCCTCCTGGTCAAGAAAAACCGGTACCAGGCTCAGTTCTTTCAACTGTTTTGTTACTGTATCTTTATCCTGCTGTTCTGTAATTTCAACACCGGGCCACCCTATCCATACGTTATCACCCTGCTTGTAAATTGAACCTAAGCCGGTTGCTAAACCTCCCTCGCTTGACGACAAATTGTAGTCACCCTCAGTTTTAGAGATTTTTACAGGTAACCGGTTAGAAACAATAATAGTCTTTGGCATAATAATTATAAAATATATTAACTAATACTTTATAAAGGCTTAAACAGCCAAGTTGTTTGATAAAATATAATTATTGCGATTATGATAAAATAAAAAAGCCACCCCAATAATTGGGATGGCTTATATAAGGGTATTTTTTTTGGCGAATTATTTCACTTGTTGAAAGAACTCAAGGTTTGCTTGTTGAGTTATCCTTACAAGTACTTCGTGTTTGTCGTTTTTCAGGTCAACAAAGTATGAAGTAGCATCAATGTTTGAATTAATATCGGTATTAGCCTGGTAAACAATCACTTCGTTTACGTCGTAACCAGCGTAATCTTTGCTGATTTGTTTCATTGTTTTAGCGGGGATGGCTTTAGCGTCAACGCGTTGAGTTACACCAAGGTACTCGCCGTTAAGGTTGTAAAAAGCAGTTTTCCTTACGCCATCAACAGTAAATGTTGCTTTCTGGGTATTTTTAGTTACAGTCCAGTTCACATCTTTTGCATCAGCAAAGTCAACGGTGAAACCATGTAACGCTATGTATGATACGTTAGTACCTCCATCATTCTTTTTACCGCCATCGGCAGCAAATACATTAACACTTAATAAAGCGGCAATTGCGGTTGTTAAAAATATCTTTTTCATGTTGTTTTAAATCTTAAATCCACAACAAAAATAGACTAATATTATAAATTTGGCAACTTTAATTTAATTTTTATGAATATTTGATAATTATAGTGGATTTAAAGTATAAAATTTAATTTTTGGCAATGCACTTAGTGTATATTTTACAATATCTTAAAGAATTGAAAGACTAATAAATCGGTTTAGCTAAATCCAAATGCAGTAAACAGCTAAACTGGGTGCTATATATTTGCTAATATCATTAACTCGGGCGAGCAAATACTACCATTCACCTGAGTTAGTATTTCCAGAAAGACTGAAGGGAAAAATGATATTGTAAAAAGGCTGTCATGGTGAGTGGTAAAATTAGGTGAAACTCTGAAGGAGGAATGCCATCGTAAAAAAGGGCTGTCATAGTGAGTTTGTCGAACCATAGCGGGCAAAGGCCTCTCCGCGCGCCCCTTCGACAGGCTCAGGGTGACAGGCCTGCGCACTTCAAAAATTCAACATGTCATGTGCGCTCTTAGAAATTAGAACACATCATGGGTGCGCCTTAATTTATTTGATCACAACCCTGCTAAATCCTTTTAAGCAAAAAAGCCACCCCGGATACCAGGATGGCTTGTGATAATAGTTGTGATTTTTTTTTAAATTACTTTACCTGTTGAAAAAACTCAAGGTTTGCTTGTTGGGTTATCCTTACAAGCACTTCGTGTTTGTCGTTTTTCAGATCAACAAAGTATGAAGTGGCATCGATGTTTGAATTTATTTCGGTGTTAGCCTGGTAAACAATTACTTCGCCAACTTCGTAACCAGCGTAATCTTTGTTGATTTGTTTCATTGTTTTAGCCGGGATAGCTTTAACGTCAACGCGTTGAGTTACACCAAGGTACTCGCCGCTAAGGTTGTAAAAAGCAGTTTTTCTTACGCCATCAACAGTGAACGATGCTTTTTGGCAATTTTTAGTGACTGTCCAGTTTACATCTGTTGCATCAGCAAAGTCAACAGTAAAACCATGTAATGCTACGTATGATACGTTTGCACCTCCGTCAGCTTTTTTACCGCCATCGGCAGCGAATACATTAACGCTTAATAAAGCGGCTATTGCAGTTGTAATAAATATCTTTTTCATGTTATGTTAAATTTTAAATCCACAACAAAAATAGGGTAATGTTGTAAATTTGGCAAATAAAATTTAATTTTTATGAATATTTGATAATAACAGTCAAATTGACGTATAAAATTTAATTTTTCGCAATTTACTTAGTGTACATATTACAATATCTTCAGCACAAAAATAGGTTAATATCGATTTAGCAAGGTGCTAAACCAATATATTTACGCTTAATTTACATGGAGTTAACCATTGTCGGCAAATCCGGGGTATAAAGTCATGCCCCCATCCATAAATATGGTGGTACCGGTTATATAATCGGCCTGGTCCGATGCCAGCCAGGCCGCCAGCTGCCCGATATCGCCAGGTTTGCCTATCCGGTTATAAGGTATCAGGGTTAATAATTTATCAAGGGCTTCGGGTGTATCCCAGGCCGATTGGTTGATGGGGGTTTGAATAGCGCCCGGCCCAATGCCAACAACCCTTATTTTATGAGGGGCAAGTTCCTGCGCTATACTCTTCATAAACATACTGATACCACCTTTACTGGCGGCATAGTTAACATGACCAGCCCAGGGAATTACTTCGTGTACACTGCTCATACAAATGATTTTACCGGCGGCCATGCTCCTATCTTCAACTACTCCCCTGCGTATAAATTCTTTGGAAGCCTCGCGCGAGCATAAAAACTGACCGGTAAGGTTGATACTGATCACCGTATTCCAATCAGCCAATGTCATATCTACAAATCTGGAATCTTTTTGCAGGCCTGCGTTGTTAACCAATATATCAATGGTGCCATAACGTGCAAACATTTGGGCAAACATGGCTTTTACCTCGTCTTCGTGGCTTACATCGGCCTGTACAGCGAAAGCATCGCCCCCAGAGGCGGTTATTTGGGCTACAACATCGTCGGCAGCCGCCTGGTTGTGCGCGTAATTGATTACTACTTTGGCACCGGCGGCGGCCAACGCCAGGGCAACGCCTTTACCTATGCCGCTATCGGCACCTGTTACCAGGGCCGACTGGTCTTTTAACGATGGAGTTTGATTCATGTTGAAAGTTTTGATTGTTCAATATAACCAATAAAATAGCGGGAATAATGTTTTAACAGGATTAACAGGATTTTTTGGACCGGTATTAAACAGTATAGCCGGTTTTCAAATTTATTCCCGATCACCTGAACGAATTATGCCAAAACTTCGTCTGCTTCCGCTTCTTCTTTAATGCGGGCAACCATCATGATGATGAGTGCGCCGAAGCCCGATACTATCCCAAATGCCCAGCGTAAACCGGCAGCCTGGGCTACAAAGCCAACAAAGGGCGGGATAATTAAAAAGCCAAGATAGCTTACGGTAGATATTGCCGCCAGTGCCTGCCCGCTTTTTAATGTTTTTGACCTGCCTGCCATACTGAATACCAGTGGCACTACACATGAGATACCTAAACCAACCATGGCATAGCCAATAAAAGCAGTATATATATAAGGTAAAAGCACGGCCATTAAAAAACCGAGTAAAATAAATACGCCGCTAAAGTTCAATACTTTTTTAATGCTGGTGGCAGCTACTATCCTATCGCCTGTAAAACGCCCAAGGGTCATAAAAAACATATAAACCACAAAGGCAGCTGTTGAGGTAGCTTTTGGAGCGTTCAGCGCTTTTTGAAAATAAATGCTGCACCAGTCATACATCGTATTCTCGCAGGCCATACAAGCAAAGGCAATGAGCGCGAATTTAAGCAGGTCTTTATCCGGGAATGTAAAAACGGTGGCGCTGCTTTGACCGTAGGGGGCTTGCTCCAGCGTACTGGGATAAAACCAAAGGGTAAGGATAAACAGCACAACACTTACACCAATGAGGTGATAGGTTGGCGCAACATTAAAATATACCATAACATAACCCACCGCTGCCCCGGCAAAACCTGCCAGGCTCCAGATGCCGTGAAAAGTAACCATAATAGGTTTATCGTACATGGCCTGCACCCCTACCGCCTGCGCGTTTACGGTTATGGCAATTACGTTACGCGTTGAGCCTATAAAAAACAACACCAGAATAAGCTCCCACATATAGGCAGTAAAACCAGGCAGGCAAAGCAACAAGGTAAATGCAGTTATCCCGAAAAACATAATACTGCGGCTACTGAAATGCCTGAGCATTTTGGAGGTGATGGGCATGGTAAGCATCAGACCAATTGGCAGGGCAAATAAAACCGCACCTAATTCTGCTTCGTTTAAATGTAACTGCTGTTGCAGTGAGGGGATGCGCGATGCCCAGGATGAGTACCCAAACCCCGAAATAAAGAAAAAGATACTGATGCCGGTACGTAGTTTAGCCCTGTTAGCAACACTGGTGTTATCCATTCGCCAAAAGTAAAAATAAATTATTTGCCTGCCAGCTGTTTACGTATACGGCTCAAAGTTTCTGCATAGATGACAAGGTATCCGGCGGTCATAATTATCCGCCAATTGCAATTTTGAGGCATTTGTTTGTGTTGGCGGCTTTTATGACCTATTTTTGGTAGACAATCTTTTTAACCGGCCATACCGGCAGGCATCATCTTAAAAACAGCATGGAATCAAGGACAATTACCTCTGAACCAACCTATAAAGCAGCCCGAAAAATTGCTCCGGCAATTGAACGGCATTTTAAGCATTTTCATTCATTAGCGGCAGATAACCCTGCCGAGCTTGGTCTTACGCCTGATATTCAAACCATTGAAACCCTTATAGATTTAGCTTTCTGGGCCAGTTTGCGCCGCGAAGAAGGCTATTCGCCAAAATTCACGCTTGCTTTTTTACCACCCGAAAGTGCAGGGCAACCTTTGTTATTTGGCCATAAAATTAAGCTGGCTCCAAACATACTTACCAAATTTGCTTCGGCAGTGCAGCAGCCGGGGATACATCTTGGCGTTTGTTTAGAGGATGGTGAACTGTATGTTTGGGGAACAACCCTTGCCATACCTGCCTATTGTTTTGTTTTAGAAGTAATTGAACCAGGTCTGCTGGTAATAAAACATCGCCGGGTTGATGGTTTTGGCAAGTTTGTAAATATTGCCATTTTAAAAGGCGACGAAATAAAGGTGGTCGACGAGAACGGATCTACCCTGTCTGACTGCCCCAACATACTAACCTCGATGCTTGATTTTACCCTACCATCGTCGTGGAACGATCCGGTGAATGTGCTGGTGCAACTGGCGGCATCTATGCAGGCTCATAAACGTGGCGGTATTTTACTGGTGGTCCCATCGGGCAGCGATGACTGGCTGGAGTCTATCATCCAGCCTATCTCCTACCCTGTTTCGCCGGCGTTTTCGGGTCTTACCGATTTGATGATACACCAGGGGATTGAAAAGTATCATACGCCCTGGCAGGAAAAATTGCGCCGCGCTGTTGACACCATCGGAGGTTTAACATCAATAGATGGCGCTACTGTAATTAACGATAAACATGAATTGCTGGCCTTTGGGGCCAAAATAGGCCGTTCGTCAAAAAGCACCCGTGTAGAAGAGATTGTAGTAACCGAGCCTGTTGTTGGCTGCTCCACCAGGGTGATCCATCCGGCTCAAAATGGCGGTACCAGGCATTTATCGGCAGCTCAGTTTGTGTTCGATCAAAAAGACGCCATAGCATTGGTGGCTTCGCAGGATGGCAGGTTTACGGTTTTTGCATGGTCGCCGGTGGTAAATATGGTGCATGCACACCAGATAGATATCTTGTTGCTGTAAACTGCTAATCAAAATGTAAAGCGTATACACAGTAGTTGTGGTACTGGAGTTGGCGCAAGCTAAATATTTAATAAATAATCATTAATCCGGCTTCTTTTTTTTATTTTCATAGCCGGTATGCAAAATTGCTTTAAACTATACTTTAGCCTTATTACTGGTGTTTTACTGTTGTTTGTTAATAACCAGTGCGTTATGGCGGCAGGTACGCCCGCGGTACATGTAACACCCAGGCCCGGCTGGCTAAGTGTTTGCAAACCTTACAACCAAAGGCCGTCCGCGCGTACTATAGAAAAAGGATATTTTTTCGCGCTGATAGAACAGCAGATACATGTTGAGCTGAAGGCCGATTATCACCACGTAATTAAAGAGATAGTATCTGAAACCGGCATTCAAAATGCATCGCAAATAAACGTTAGTTTCGATCCAAGCTTCCAGCGTCTTGATTTTCATGAAATAACCGTTTGGCGCAACAATAAGCCTGTTAATCGCTTAAATGTAGCTGGCTTTAAGGTAATTGCCGACGAGCAGGATCTATCCAACTTTATTTACCAGGGCAGCTACTCGGCATTGTTAATTCTTGATGATATCCGCAAAGGCGACAGGATTGAATATTCCTACACCCTCACCGGCCGCAACCCCATTTTTAACGGCCGTTTTTGCGATGATATATCTTTTCAATGGTATCAGCCCATAGCGCATCAATATACCGTGCTCATAGCATCGGCACAACGGAAATTAAACTTTAAGGCCATCAATACCATACCCAAAGTGGCTGTTACTCAAAGTACCGGCTTAAAGCGATACGAATATGAGGCTTTCCAGGTACCACCTGCCCGTGATGACGATAACCAGCCTGCCTGGTACGAAAGCAGGCCCCGTGTACAGATCAGTGAATTTGAGGGCTGGGCAGGTGTAGTTAACTGGGCGCTTGGCATTAATCCGGCAGCAATCAATATCAAAGGCGAACTGGCGCAGCGCATAGCCGAAATAAAGGTCAAAACAGGCAACGACGAGGTAAAATATTTCCGCGAGGCCGTTAAAACCGTACAAAACGAGGTGCGGTATATGGGCATCGAAATGGGACAATACTCGCACAAAGCCAATAATCCCGAAAAAGTATTTAAACAACGCTACGGCGATTGTAAAGATAAATCGTTGTTACTGGTATCGATGCTGAAGGCCGACGGGATAGATGCGTCGATGGTACTGGTGAATTCGAGTGTTCGGGCGCATATCGAAGATTATCTGCCAACTTACTATGCATTTGACCATGCTGTGGTTACTGCTAACGTACAGGGCAAGCAGGTTTGGGTTGATGCCACCATTGACTACCAGGGCGGCACTGGTACAGATATTTATTTCCCTAATTACGGTAAAGGGTTAGTGTTAAAAGCAGGTAATTCTTCGCTTACTACCATACCTCAATCCAAACCGGGTAAAGTAATCTTTAACGATTTATATACGGTAAAAAACGATCGTGCACCAGTACTGTTCACCGTAAAAACTACTTATACATTAAACGAAGCTGATGATATCCGTAGCCGTCTTGCCTCATCAGGCATGGCCGAAACGGAGAAAAGCTACCTGGATTATTATGCAAAAACGTATACCAAAATCGAACAAAAAGACTCGATTACCGTGGTCGACGATCTGGATAAAAACGTACTTACCACCACGGAAACCTATACGATAAAAGATTTTTTCAGGGTAGATACCGAGACTAATAAAAAGTCGGCCGATTTATATGCCAACTACATTTCGCAGCAGTTGCCATCTTTAAACGGGAGAATAAAGACGCCTGTATCATTAAATTACCCGCTTGATTATGACTACACTATAAACGTTATATTAAAAGGCGGCTGGGATATTACCGACAGAACCAATGCGATTACAAGGGATTATTATAAATTTTCGTCCGATTATACCTCATCGGGCGATACCTTACAGCTTAACTACAAACTTGCTTACTTAAAGGATTATGTGCCTGTAGATAAGCTGGACGAATTTAAAGGAGATATCAAAAAGCTTAACAGCGACGGCCTGAGCTACAGTTTTAGTTACGGAGCAACCAGCGAACCTGGATCAAACATCAACAACCCGATGGTTATTTTTGCCGGCTTTTTGGTAGTTGGCCTGATGTTTTTAGGTGTATGGTTTTACCAGCGCGAAACGCCTGCCATTGTTTTTAGTTACGGCTCAACCTTTATACCTATTGGTGGTTGGCTCATATTGATAGCCATTGGCCTTGGGGCAACAGTCCTTAGCGTTGCCTGGAATCTTTACAACGGCAATTTTTTTGATATGGCTACCTGGAATTCGTATACCGCCAGTAAATACGGCTTCAACCACAAACTTTTATTGGTTGTTGGGGCCGGCGGCAATATTATACTCATGATGCTGGCTGTTTTTTCCCTTATCCTCTTATTAAATAAGCGCGATATATTCCCTAAAGTTATTACCGGCTATTTTTTATATGCCTTAGGATTTGGCGCTGTTTTTTACACCATTTCGTTAACCGTGCATAATGATAAAGTTGTTTCGCAGTCGCTGTCCTTTTTATTAAGGGCATGTGTTGTTTCTGCTATCTGGATCCCGTATTTCAAAAGGTCTACCCGGGTTGAAGATACTTTTATTGTGCCATATCCGCCATACAATTATAGCTACGAAGGTCCCGATTCACAATATCCGACAGCTAAAGACTAAATTATATTACAACTTAGCAACGTAATACCGTGATTTAGCGATATATCAAAACTTTAGGACAGGGGATTTTAATTAAGTGTTTGAAAATTAGATATTTAATTAACGGCATAGGTTTAGCAAAGAAGTTTAGGTTGTAATTCAGTTTAGCCCTCATCAATTAATTATCAGTAATAAATTAGCTTATAACATTAAATCAACAGCAAATAGGGATTTTTAGAATAAATTTGATTAAATAATTACACAGGCCAATGAAATTTCAACAGTTATTAGAAGACGTAAAAAAATATGTGATATCTTATTTTGATGCCTACCAGGACCCCAATTTAATTTATCACGACCTTCAGCATACCAAAGATGTTGTAGCCGCTGCTACAAAAATTGCCAACCACTACCAGCTTAGCGATGAAGATTTTTTTGTTGTGGTAGCTGCCTCGTGGTTTCATGATACAGGGTATTTTACCGACAAAGCCGAACACGAAGCAAAGAGCATCAGCATAGCCGGGCACGAGCTTAAACAGCTAAAAGTAGCCGATACGGTAATTGAAAAAGTAAAGGGCTGTATTATGGCTACCGAAATGCCACAGAAACCCGTTGGTTTGTTACAGGAAATTATATGCGATGCCGATCTTTTTCATTTAGGAACAGATGATTTTAATGAGCGCAGTAAACTGGTGCGTAAAGAAATTGAAAAGGTAAAAAACATTGTACTCGATAAAGACGAGTGGCGTCAAAAGAGTATCGAACTATTGCAATCGCACCAGTATTTTACTGATTACTGCCGCCTGCTGCTTGGCGATCAGCAGCAAAAAAACCTGGATAAGCTGATAGGCAAACAGGCGCTGGTAAAGGACAAAACGCCTGTAATAGCCCTGGCCGAAGAAGGTGTTGTGGCTGACACAGAAGAAGATAAAGCTGATACCGAAAAGCATGGCAAAAAGCATAAAACGGATAAACCTGAACGCGGTATCGAGACCATGTTTCGCATTAGCTCAAGCAATCACCAGCGATTGAGCGATATGGCCGATAATAAGGCCCATATCATGATCACGGTGAACTCCATCATTTTATCGGCCATTATTAGTTTGGTGCTGCGCAAAATTGATGAGCACTCTAACCTGCTGGTGCCAACCTTTATGCTGCTTGGGGTAAGTTTGCTCACCATTACTTTTTCGATACTAGCAACCCGGCCATCGATACCTAATGGGGTATTTACACATGAGGATATCGAGAATAAAACCGTTAACCTTTTATTTTTTGGTAATTTTTACCGCATGTCCCTCGAGAAATACAGCGAGGGAATGGTTAAAATGATGGACGACAGCGACTTCCTGTACGGCAGCCTCATCCGCGATAATTATTCGCAAGGTGTGGTGCTGGGAAAAAAATACCGGTTGTTGCGGGCATCATACAATGTATTCATGTTCGGCCTTATCATTTCCGTTGTGGCGTTCATTATTTCAACACTGATCTAAAGCGGTAAGTACCAAATCGCTACAAAATATATCTACCTATGGATCATTACTCATTTTTTGACAGGGATTTAAGCTGGCTGCTTTTCAATGAACGGATTTTGATGGAGGCCGGAAAAGAAACCTTGCCATTGATGGAAAGGGTAAATTTTCTCTCGATATTTTCGTCCAATTTAGACGAGTTTTACCGGGTGCGGATGCCTGTACTACTCGCCCTGCATAACCTGGCCAAACACGGCAACAGCGAAAAAGAGGATGTATTGCTGGAAGCCCAGGAACTGATAGGCCATCAGCAACAAAAATTCGGACAGGTTTTTACCGCTGAGATTATCCCTTTACTAAAAGCCCAAAAAATTACCTTGCTTTTTAACCAACCGATACCCAATGAAATTGCGGATAAGGTAAGTGACTATTTTTACAGCCAGGTTATGGCTTTTTTGCAACCGATAGACCTGGCTGATACCAAAAAGAATTTTTTCCCCGAAAATAACCGGTTGTACTTTTTGGTAAGCCTGCAAGCTGAAAACAAAACCGAGCGCAATGTAATCCTTAACATTCCATCAAACCAGCTGCCCCGGTTTTACAGCGTTAATACAGATGATGGGCAATACATTGTTTTTTTGGATGATATAATCAGGCATAACCTGGATAAATTATTCAAAAACGAGGTGCTTACAGGTTGTTACAGCATTAAAATAACCCGCGATGCCGAACTTGACCTGGATGATGAGTACCAGGGCGACTTATCTGAACAGGTTGAAAAACAATTGCTAAAACGCGACCTGGGTATTGCCACCCGCTTTTTGCACCAGCCTGGCGTGCCCTTACGCACCCTGCATTTTATAACCGATAAATTTAACCTGCAAAGTTCAAGCGTGGTGGAAGGTGGCATGTACCACAACCTTAAAGACTTATCGGGCCTGCCGGTTAATAATCCATCGTTACGTTACACACGCTGGGCTCCTTTGGTGGGCTACCATGTGAGCGATGCAGGATCGTTGTTTGACCATATTGAAACGCGGGATTATATTTTTCATACGCCCTATCAATCGTACAATACAATTCTTCGTTTTTTTAATGAAGCTGCTACCGATATTTCGGTTAGGGAAATCTCTGTTACCCTTTATAGGGTGGCCAGCGATTCGCGCATTGTAAATGCTTTAATAAGCGCGGCTAACAATGGCAAAAAGGTGCGCGTTATGGTCGAGCTAAAAGCCCGGTTTGATGAGGCCAACAACATTAAATGGGCAAAAAAAATGAAAGCCGCCGGTGTGGATATTATTTACAGCAATACCGCATTAAAGGTACACGCAAAAATTGCTTTGGTAAAAAGACAGGTTGATGGCCGCGACAAATATTCGGGACTGCTTGCTACCGGCAATTTTAACGAAAGCACGGCCGCATTTTATACCGATCATATCATGATGACAGCCAATTCGTTGTTACTGCGGGAAATGGAATTATTGTTCATGTTTTTGGCAAAGGGTAAAAAATCGGCAGATGGATACCCTATTGATTTTAACCACCTGCTGGTAGCCCAGTTTAATTTGCAGGACCGCTTTTTGGCGTTGATTGACCAGGAAATTACCAACGCCAAACAAGGGCTGCCGGCATCCATCACTATCAAATTAAACAACCTGGAAGAGCGTACGCTAATAGCCAAACTTTATGAAGCCTCAAACGCGGGAGTAAAAATATCGCTGATAGTACGCAGCATTTGCTGCCTGATACCCGGTGTGCAAGGAATGAGCGAAAACATCACGATAAGGCGCATTGTAGACCGCAACCTGGAACATGGCCGGATTTTCATCTTCCACAATAACGGCGACAAAAAGGTTTTTCTTGGCTCGGCCGATTGGATGAACCGGAATATTTACAGGCGGGTTGAGGTTTGTTTCCCGGTTTATGATGACCATATAAAAGCGGAAGTTTTGCAGTTGATAAACCTTCAGCTTAATGATAACGTACAGGCCGTTAGGCTTAACAATGAGTTGCAAAACATCAATATACAGCCGGTACCACCTTTAGTGCAATCGCAAAAGGCAATTTATGAATTTTTAAAATCGAAGCTTAATGATTAAGGATATGCGCAACACATTGATGGGTGTTATTGTAGCAGGTATGTTGCTAAGCATCTCCTGTGCCAACAAAACAGGCACACAAGGCTACGATAGCCCCACTGGATACAACCTCAATAAACCTATCAAATATTATATGCCCGATGGCCTGCTTGAAGTATCTGGTATAGCCTTTAACAACGGCAAACGCGATTCGGTTTATGCCGAACAGGACGAAGACGGGAACATTTATTACATGAAACTGGGCGATAAGCAGGTTGGCTATAGCAAATTTGGTAAAAAGGGCGATTATGAAGATATCGCTATTTGCCATAACCAGGTAATTATGCTGCGTAGCGATGGGGTACTGTTTACGTTCCCGTTTAGGCAGGTACGGAATAAGGAAATTCCGGATGTGCAAAAGTTAGAAGGGTTATTACCCGATGGCGAATATGAAGGGATGCATGCCGATGAAAAAAACGGGCTGATATATCTATTATGTAAGCATTGCACCGACGACAATACCACCAAAAGCAGCAGCGGCTATATTTTGGCCTTACAGGCCGATGGCACACTTAAGCAAAGCGGGAGTTTTAGCGTAGATGTAAAAGCTATTGAAAAGATAACCGATAAAAAGAAGATCAATTTCCATCCATCAGCATTAACTCAAAACAGCAAAACCAACGAATGGTATATTTTATCATCAGTTAATAAAATGCTGGTGGTTGCCGATAGCAATTGGAAGGTAAAAGCGATTTACAGTTTAGACCCTGCCATTTTTAACCAGCCCGAAGGGATTGCATTTGACAATCAATACAATCTTTATATCTCAAACGAAGGCAGTAAGACAAGCGCAGGCAATATTTTAAAATTTAGTTATACCAAATAAACTGATGACCAAGGGAAAAAAACTACTGTTTGTATTATCTACATTAATTAACCTAATAGGTTTTCAGTTCTGCTACGCTCAAAATGCAGATATCGATATTTTAAAAAGTGTCAATCCACAAAACCCAACGTCTGGCTATTGGCGTACCACCAGTACATCGGCCTACTACGTAGCGGGTGCGGCTTCTTTCGGTACGTTGATATATGGACTGGCAAGCGGCAATCAAACCGCAAAACAAAATGGTTTAGAGGCCGTGATTAATTTGGGCGCTACCGAATTGTTTACTTACGTTGTTAAAATGAGCGTAAACCGCACGCGGCCTGCAGATAGATACCCCAATGATGTATTTGTGACTTCGCCCACGCACGGGCAATCATTTCCGTCGGGCCATAGCAGTCTTGCCTTTGCTACAGCAGCTACCATATCCATACAATATCATAAGTGGTATGTAACCGTGCCTGCATATTTGTGGGCTTCGTCTGTCGGATATTCGCGCCTGTACCTGGGGAAGCATTATCCATCTGATGTGCTTGCAGGTGCCGCCGTGGGTATCGGCACTGCA
This sequence comes from Mucilaginibacter sp. P4_D1, assembly GCF_056401935.1. Taxonomy (NCBI): domain Bacteria; kingdom Pseudomonadati; phylum Bacteroidota; class Sphingobacteriia; order Sphingobacteriales; family Sphingobacteriaceae; genus Mucilaginibacter; species Mucilaginibacter sp. P4_D1. The sequence continues at coordinate 20,395 of NZ_JBFUIJ010000041.1, read as the reverse complement.
TATGCGGGCCATTGGCTTAACCAAAAACTATTTAAAAAGCATACTGTAATTCATGAAGGGCATGATTAAAAAATTACTTCTGCTATTGATAATACTGGCGGCCGGCTTCAATTTACTGGCCCAGGATTTGGTAAAATACCGGGTGATACTTATAGGCGATGCAGGCGAAATGGACATACAGCAAAGCGCCGTTTTGAAGCACGCTGCAGCCAACATCATCAAAAACAAAACGATTGTGATGTACCTTGGCGATAATATTTACCCCAGGGGAATGGGCTTGTCCGGCAGCCCCGAAGAGAAGCAAACCCAGCAGATACTTCAATCACAATACCAGCCTATGCGGGCCAATGGCGCACCCGTTTATTTTTTACCCGGCAACCACGATTGGGATAAAATGGGGCCGCAGGGCCTGGCCAAAATAAAAAGGGAATGGGCATTTTTAGAAGAGCAGCAGGATAGCCTGTTAAAAATGGTGCCTGCCAACGGCTGCCCGGACCCGGTTGAAATAAACCTGGGGGATAACCTGACAGTTATAGCTTTTGACAGCGAATGGTGGCTATACCAGTACAGCAAAGCCAATGATGCCGCCGAGTGCGATTGTAAAACCAAAGAGGACATTATTGACAAATTTGAACAAATCCTGAGCCGGAACCGCAACAAGGTTATCCTGCTGTCATCGCACCATCCGTTTCAAAGTTATGGCACTCATGGCGGCTATTTTTCGCTAAAGGATCACATTTTCCCGCTGACGGCTGTAAACAGCAACCTGCTTATTCCGTTGCCTGTGTTAGGTTCGCTGTATCCCTTTTTGCGATCGTCATTTCCAAACCCCGAGGACCTAAACCACCCTTTATATAAGGACATGATGAAACGGATTGATGGCGTATTTAAAGACTTCCCCAATGTAATCCACGTGGCGGGGCATGAGCATGGTCTGCAGTTTATAAAAGACGATCAGCTACAGGTGGTAAGCGGCGCAGGCGCCAAGCATACCTATGCAATAAAGGGCAAAAACTCCCTGTTTGCTGATGCTACCCAGGGCTATGTAATAGCCGATATTCTCGCTGATAACAGCATGCGGTTTACTTACTATATTGATGGTGAAAGCGGGGTAAAACAAGCGTTTGTTTACACCCAGCCTTACACGCCGGTTAAACCATCAGTAGCAAACCAGCTGAAAGTAATTACTGCCGATAGCCTGGTGATAAAAGTGCATCCATCATATGATAGCGTAGGTAAATTCCATCGTTTATTCTTTGGCGAAAACTATCGTAAGGAATGGGCCGCTGATACCAAACTGCCGGTTATCAATATCGCCACTTTTCAGGGAGGACTAACGCCCGAGAAACTGGGTGGTGGTTTTCAAACACACTCGTTGCGTTTAATTGACAAAACCGGCAAGGAATGGGTTATCCGCAGCGTTGAAAAAAGTCCGGAAAAATTATTACCTCCCGAGTTCCAGGAAACGTTTGCACGGGATTGGGTAAACGATGCCATGAGTGCCCAGCACCCGTTTTCCGCATTGATAGTGCCCCCGCTGGCCGATGCCGTGCATGTGCCGCATACCAACCCGCAAATCGGTGTAATGTCGCCTGATGAAAAGCTGGGCAAGTTTAACAAAGTATTTGATAACAAAGCAGTGCTTATTGAAGAGCGGGAGCCTACCGGCAAATCAGATAATTCGCTCAAAATGGTGACCACCATGTTAAAGGATAACGATAACAGGATAGATGCCGAAACATTTTTACGCGGCCGCCTGCTTGATTTATTGATTGGCGATTGGGACCGCCGGGGCGACCAATGGCGCTGGCAAGGCACTAAAACCGACAAAGGTATTTATTATACCGGCGTACCCCGCGACCGCGACCAGGCACTTTACACCAACCAGGGCATTATTCCATACATCGCATCAAGGGAATGGGCAGAACCCGACCTGCAAGGCTTTGGCGGGAAAATTAAAAGTATATACTACTCGTTATGGAGCAGCATGTTTGCCGATTTGTTTCCGGGGATGAAATACAATCACGAAGATTGGACGCGCATTGTTAATGAATTTGTGGCTGCCGAAACTGACGATGTTTTAGAAGTCGGCTTGCGCCGGTTACCAGCATCTGCCTATAAATTAAGGCATGATGTGTTATTGAAACAACTAAAGGAACGCCGGGCAAATATCCCGGCCGCTATGGAGGAGTTTTATAAGATCAGCAATAAAATTGTCGAGATCCATACGTCTAAAAAAAATGAGCTCTTTAACATTAAAGATATCCCTGGTGATGGATTAAATATAACCATCAACAAAATCAGCAGTGGCGGTAAAGTGCGGGATACGTTGATGAACATCAATTTTATGCCCGATATTACCAAAGAGATCAGGATTTACCTGGGTGCCGGGGCCGATAAAGTTGTTTTAAATAACGCCACATCGCCCATAAAGCTCCGGTTTGTTGATAGTGTTGATGCAAAGGATTATAACATTGTACGTTCAAAAAACAAAGTGCAGATTTATGACCCCGGTACGCTGAAATTAACAGGTGATAGTACCAGGGTGCGCAAGTATTTCTCGGCCGATAGCGCCAATATTTCGTACATGGCCGTAAATCTGTCAAACGTTACCATGCCTATGGCCAATATCGAGATAAACCCCGATGAAGGTTTTTTATTGGGACTTGGTTTTAAGTATACACACCAGGATAGTTTTCGTAAATTCCCGTATAACGATGTACAGCAGGTGTTTTTGAGCCACTCATTTTCAACAAAAGCTTTCAGGGCCAGTTACAGCGGGGAGTGGATAAAAGCTATTGGCAACGCTAACCTGTTATTGCAATTCCAGGCCAATTCGCCGGAGAATATTAACTTTTTTGGCCGGGGTAACGAAACAGTATTTGATAAAACCGGGAATTACAAAAAGTTTTACCGGACCCGGTTCACTACCGTTCAGTTCGATCCTGCCCTAACCTGGCATAGCGCTGGGGGCACCACGGTAACCATTGGGCCATCACTGCAGTATTATAATTTAAATGCTGCTGACAATACAGGTCGTTTAATTACAAACCCGTTACTCACCAATAGTACAGATAGTTATACATTTGATCAGCGAAAACTTTTTGCCGGCGCAATTTTTAACTTTACCAACGATTTGCGTAACAATAAGGTGCTACCTGCCTGGGGAAGCTATGTAAATGTTAAATTGCAGGGGTACACGGGATTAAATAGTAATTCAAACTCGTTCATACAACTGATACCGCAGGCGGCATTATATAAAAGCTTAAATACCAACGGTACTATTGTGCTGGCCGAACGAATAGGCGGAGGCGTTACCATTGGTAAAACTGCCTTTTATCAATCGTTATTTTTAGGCGGGCAGGATAACTTGTTAGGTTACAGGCTTTACCGCTTTGCCGGTCAATATAGTTTTTATAACAATTTGGAACTGCGCTTAAAATTGTTTGATTTTGCAAGTTATATTGTACCCGGGCAGGCTGGTTTAGTGGGTTTTTATGACATTGGCCGCGTTTGGGAAAATGGCGAACATTCTGATAAATGGCACAATGGCACCGGCGCCGGCCTATATATTGCCCCTGCCAAATTAGCGGTTATAAAAATTGTGGCCGGACATTCTGAAGAAGGTTGGTATCCTTATTTATCAACGGCCTTCAGGTTTTAAACTAAGGTAATTTATAAAAAATGCACACCGAAGTACTCAACATAAGTAAAAATGATTGCAATGTTTGCCAGGTAGAAACCTGCCTTACGTTTGATCCTTTTGTAGCGCATTTAAAGGAGCGTGTAAAAACAGAAAAGACCCTTAAATCGGAGTTTTATAAATACGTACTCAATAAGTTTGAAACAGACTTGTGTATCGATCTGGAGGTGAACCCCGATTATGCCGAAATGTACAGGGGTACGCTGGAACTGATTTACAGCATACTTACGCCACCGATTTTAAACGAAAAAGAGTTTTTTTGGGCACTGAGCACCCCGGTACCTGAAAAGATATTTTTCAGTACAGAGGCATTTTTTGAATTTCATTCCAGTCACCACTCCGGGCTGTATGCGGTTAACATGGCCGACCCGGACATATTTGCCCAGCGCCAGAAACGTTTTATTTACAACCTGATACTGGAGCGGATGTACGGCTTCAGCACAATTCTCAGGAACGAGTTGTTGTACAGCTATGTAGATCCCGATACCAAACTTACGCGTTACTACAACATTTTTACCAATCCGCAATTTGTTAAGGTTGTATCAAAGGGAGAATTGCCTGTATTAAGCTTTGAAGCGATTGAGCCTTACCTTAATGATTTTGAAGGTATAGATGTACTTGAACGCATTTTACCACTCTCCAATTTTAAATTCGAAGGATTTTCGGTAATAACATTAACAGATGTTACCTTGCCCCACGCCATGGAAAGCATCCGGAACGAGCTGGTTAACCACTCCAGTAACGAAACCGAGCAATATGAGCACATCATCAACTCGTTAAAAACCCTATCCGAAGACCCCGCCATTGAATTTGGCCTGATGCCTTTTTTAACGGTAAATAACCGGCCGATATTTGATACGGATGAATGTTCGCAAAGTGTGCTCATGTCATCTGCAAAAAAATACAGCATGGCCGAGGAAACTTTTGTCGCCATTGCCGATGACTATAACCAAAACCCCAAGCCTATATTTTTTAATGTCATTAATGACGAGAAGACCATAAAGTATCCTTTTTTAAAGGTGTTAAAGCAATCGGGCGTTAAATCATACGGTATTTTCCCGGTTTACTACAATAAAAAAAATGTGGGTATCCTTGAAGTTTATGCTTACAAAGAAATAGCATTTTATGAAAAGCTGTTATCGAAACTGCAAACCGCTATGCCGCTGATAGCCCAATTACTCCAAAACAGCATCGATCAGTTTAACGATCGTATTGAACGGGTAATTAAAGATAAATTCACGTCGTTACAGCCATCAGTTCAGTGGAAATTCAATGAGGTGGCATGGGAATATCTTAAAAGCGGCAATAAAAGGCGTAAGAACCAGGAAATAGAAACTGTTGTGTTTGATAACGTATATCCCCTATTTGGGGCAATAGACATCCGCAACTCTACCATTGAACGTAACACCGCTTTACAGGATGATTTAAAGGCATTCCTTACACTGGTTATGGAAACCCTTACCACTTTAAAAAAACACATTCACCTGCGCCTTATTGATAACCTGGTATTTAAATGCGATGAGTGGCTGCAAAAAGTTAGCGGTTTTATTACCACAAACGACGAGCTTACGCTGGATGGCTTTGTAAAAGATGAGCTAAATCCATTCCTGGAACATTTCAGGCAGAATTATCCCGACGAAAAACCGGTAATAGATAAATATTTTGCCGCATTATCTGAAGATACAGGCCTTTCTTTTGCCAACAGGCGTAACCTGGAAAATTCCATGCAGCTTATCAACAACAGCATCAATCATTACCTGGAGGTGGCGCAGGATGAAGTACAGGAATCATATCCCTGTTATTTCGAAAAATTCAGGACGGATGGTGTCGAATATGATATTTACATAGGGCAGGCCATTGCCCCCAGCCGGGTTTTTGATTTGCTCTATTTAAAAAATATCCGCCTGTGGCAATTAAGATCGATGGCCGAAATAGCAAGGATTACCAGCTCTTTAATCGACCAGATTTCGCATCCACTGCAAACAACCCAGCTGATTTTTATCCACTCAAACCCGATACAGATCAGTTTCAGGAATGACGAACGTCGTTTTGATGTAGAAGGCGCTTACAACATCAGGTACGAGGTAGTTAAAAAGCGTATTGATAAAGTATTGATAGCCGGAACTGTTGAACGCCTTACCCAGCCGGGCAAAATAGCTATGGTATATTTTAATGCCAACGAAGCAACAGAATACCAGGAATACATTAAATACCTACAAGATTCGCATATCTTAAATAATGATCTTGAATACCTTGACCTGGAGGAATTGCAGGGTGTTACCGGGCTAAAGGCCTTGAGGGTTGGGGTGAATTATGATTTTAAATCATAAAACAAAACGGGGTATTAAACTATTGTGTATTATGCGTTATTAGCTTATCACCTTGAAAAATACACACCTAAAAAACAGGCCGGCCAAGAGTTTATTGTTGCTGATATTAGCAACAGTAGGTGCAATGCGTGCTTTTGCGCAAGCCCCAGGCGATAGCATTAAATTGGCTATTGAGCCCGGATACAACAACGTGAGCGGCACCCATCGCTTTTTCCTTGGCGAAAATTACCGTAAGTTGTGGGCCGCCCCGGTAAAACTGCGCATTTTTCATATTCAGACTGAAAAAGGCGGCTTAAGAATTTTGCAAAAAGGTGGCGGGCAGCAAACCAAATCGTTACGCTTGCAAGACCCTACGGGGCAGCAATGGGTATTAAGAACCATCCAGAAATACCCCGAAAAAGGGTTGCCGCCAAGCTTGCGGCCAACAGTAGCCAAGGATATCCTGCAAGACCAGGTATCTGCCGCGCATCCTTTCTCCGCTTTAACCGTGCCGCCATTGGCTGCAGCGTTGGGCATCCCCCACTCTAACCCCGAAATTGTTTACGTACCCGATGATCCGGGTCTGGGCGATTACTGCAAGGATTTTGCCAACCAGGTTTTCTTGTTTGAAGAGCGCGAACCGCTGGATGCCGAAAAAACCGACAACACCGATAAAGTGCAGCGTAAGCTACAAGACGACAACGATAACCGGGTTGATGAAAAAACCGTACTGCGCGCCCGCCTGCTGGATATGCTGCTGGGCGATTGGGACAGGCACGAAGACCAATGGCGCTGGGAAAAACTGGAAGGCGAAAAGGGAGCCACCTATGAACCTGTGCCACGTGATCGCGACCAGGTGTATTACAAAACTTCGGGGCTGTTTCCGTGGATAGTGGCGCACCAATGGCTCAAATCAAAGTTCCAGGGTTACAGTGGCGAAATAAGGGACATTAACGGCTGGAATTTTAACGCCCGGTATTTTGACCGTTATTTTCTGAATGATTTAAGTGAAGAGGATTGGAAAGAACAGATAGCCTTTGTGCAAAGTACGTTAACCGACAACCTGATAAAAAGTGCGGTTAAACGGATGCCCGATGCCATTTTCAAACTTTCGGGAGTGGAAATTATCAGCAAAATGATTGCCCGCAGGAACATATTGAATAAGCAGGCCACGGAATATTATCGTTTTATAGCAAAACAGGTAGAGATACCCGCAAGTGATAAAACTGATAAGTTTACCATTAGTAATGAAGCCGGAGGCAACCTTACGGTTACCGTTAATAAGATCAAAAAAGATGGAAGTGTTGATAAAATAACCTACAAACGCACCTTTAAACCAGACGTAACCGAAGAGGTAAGGTTGTACGGTTTTGCCGGCGACGATCAGTTTGTTGTTACCGGTGGCAATCCATCGCCTATAAAAGTGCGGATGGTTGGCGGTGATGGGCTAGATAGTTTTTACGTAGATAAAAACCTGCACAATAAAAGTAGTTTGTATGTGTACGATAGATCCGATCAGCAGAATAAGTTACCATCATCTTCCGACGCGAAGATTCGTACGTCAACAGATACGGCAGTAAATCAGTACGATAAAAAGAGTTTTAAATTTGACAGGTTTGAGCCCATCATACTGGCCAATTATAGCCCGGATTTAGGAATTTCATTGATAGCCGGTTTATCCTGGGAAAAGCACGGTTTCAGAAAAGAGCCCTATGCCTTCCGTGATGAATTCCTGGTGAATTATAACCTGGGCAGGCAATCATTCATGCTCACCTACATGGCCGATTGGAAGAAGGCTATAGGTAATAATGACCTGGGTGTTAATATCAAATCCTTGGGCCCGCACAACCTCAGTAACTTTTTTGGCATAGGCAACAATACCGTTTTTGAAAACGAGGGCGATAAGGAAATTAGCTATTATCGTAACCGTTACGATTTTGTTACTGCCAATGTATCCCTTAGTCAAACCAATAATAACTGGCAGTTTAGTGAGGGCATAGCCGGGCAATATTATAACAGCAGTGCTTCAAACAATACCAGTCGTTTTTTAAATGGATACAACCAGGCCAATCCCGATCAAAATGTATTTGGTACAAAATTCTACACCGGCGTTTTGGCCAGCGCCCGGTTGGATACCCGCAACAAGGCAACCATCCCCACCAAAGGCATTTTATGGAATACTACCATTAGCGGCTACACCGGCTTAAGCAAAAACAGCCACAACACCTACGGGCAAATCCTGTCGGAGTTTAGCTTTTACCTCAATCCCGACCAGGATTCGGTATTGGTGATAGCCAACAGAACCGGCCTTGGCACTACGGTTGGTGATGCCACGTATTTTCAGTTGATGAAACTTGGCGGTGCGCAAAATTTCCGTGGTTTCCACACCAACAGGTTTACCGGCAAAACTATTGCCTATAACAATCTGGAATTACGCCTTAAACTGTTGGATTTTACATCATACCTCCTACCCGGTTCCCTGGGTATTATCGGCTTTAACGATGTAGGTCGCGTTTGGGTACCCGGCGAAAAATCAGATCAATGGCATGATGGCTATGGCGGCGGGTTTTACATTATCCCCGCCCAATTGGTATTAATTGAGGCCGTGATGGGTTTCTCAAAAGAAGGATCGTTGCCTTATATCACTATTGGGTTGCGGTTTTAAGCTTACTGATTTTCCGTTATTTTATTTGTGTTTTTGAAACCCCAATATTGATGGCCATTTGTTGGTTGAGGTTTGGTGTGTTTGTCCAACTACATGCAAAACAAACAATCAATCTATAAAAACAATAAACGTAAAAAAAGCTCCCTATAAAAGCATAAAAGGAAATTTCCTTTTAAAAAATTTCCTTTTATACCATACAAATCAAAAGTCTCCCCCGCCCGGGGGAGATTTAGAGGGGGCTACTATTGTTGCCCGTCATTCAATAATGGTGCAAACTTTTTAACGTAATCCTTTAACTGCCCATCGAATTTTTTAAATAACGCCGGCTGGTTATTTTCTTTTACAAAATCGGTTACCCCATTTAGTATCTGTAAACCAATTTGTATATCACGTTTGCTCAAAGTATTGTCGTTTGTTGTTAGCAAGTGATAATTATAATCAAGCTGATCGGTTACGTACTCATCAAGATGGTTTGCCATTTTGGTACCCAACACTACATCATTTAATTGAAATGCCATCTGTATTAAAAATATTTTACGGCCGGCTATGTCAATATAAGGGTTGATGTCGGGCATTTCCTGATCGTACTTGTGCAGCACTTTCAAAGCCAGGTCATTATGTCCTTCCTTCATCAGGTTTTGAATCAAGTCGGTAAAAGTAGTGGTCATTACCGGGTAAAACATCGATGTTGATTCGTGATCAAGATATTTAGCCGTTTTAAAGTTGCCGAATTTAAACTTGGTCATCACATTATTGTACATCACCATGGTGTTGGTTTTACTCAACTGATCATGTACCGTTGTATCTTTTTGGAAAGGTATTAAATGGTATGTAAAACCCTCTTTATACAAATATGGCTGCAAACCAATCAGGTTTTCATTGCCGATGGTTGTAGTAAAGCAAATAGGCCTTTTCCAGTTATTATGTGCAAGTATATCTAATATGGCCAGGTTTTCTTTAGTTACATAATTTGGCGGAAATTTCCAATCCATTATACTTGCAAGCCTGCTTTTTTGATCTGGCGTTACCACGCCCATTTTTACTACCTGGTCTGGGTTTATGGTTAGTTTCAGGTTTTTAGTAGGCAGGTAATTTCCAAAATCGCCGCTTTGGTATTCAACTTGTGTAGCTTTATCATCAGATGTTATAAAGTCAAAAACTTCTTTTACTTCCTGCGGACCGTCCAATTTCTTGTCGTTAAAATAAATGGCATCGCGTACACCCTCCTTATATTTATCATAAGGCATGGTAATAGGCAAAGGATCCGATTCATTCATTTTTTTCTGCATCTGGCGGATGTACCAGTCGCCGGTAAATAAACTCAGGTTCACGATGCGTACATCGGGCCTGATGCCTTCAACTTCCTGATCATACCATAACGAGTAGGTATCATTATCGCCATAGGTAAATAAGATGGCATCTTTAGGGCACGATATCAGGTAGTTATAAGCCATATCATGCGGAGTCATTTTTGTTGAGCGATCATGATTGCCCCACTCTTTGCTGGCCAGCAAAACAGGCGCAGCCAATAAACATATAGCTGTTGATGCTAAAGCGGCGGTTCTGCCGTCAATAAACTTACGGGCGCTTTCGGCAATAGCTATAACGCCTAAGCCTATCCAAATGGCAAACGCATAAAAGGAGCCAACGTAGGAGTAATCACGCTCGCGCGGCTGGACATTAGCTTGATTAACATATAACACGATAGCCAGCCCTGTAAAGAAGAAAAGTAACAACACTACCAGCGCATCTTTCTTTTTACGGTTAAAATGATAAGCAGCCCCAATTAAACCGATAATGAGCGGTAAAGCATATAATGGCGTATAGGTTACAGCACTTGTAACTGACTTTGGTAGATGCCTGCCGCCATCAAATATCCCGGTTGTCCAGTTACCATCAATGGCTACCATACTTTGCTGCCCATCGGCATCATTGTAGCGGCCAACAAAATTCCATAAAAAATAACGCCAGTACATCTGGTACATTTGCCAGGTAAACATCCAGCTTAAGTTGTTTGCAAAGTTTGGCGCCTGTCCTTCAGGGATGCGTAGCCACTCTTTATAAAACTGTACATCCTGCGGGTCGGTACTGTACATGCGCGGCAAAATTGTGGTATGATCATATACCGTTTCAATTTTTTTACCAGCATTCTCATATTTAGTATTTCCCTTACGATAAATGATGCTTCCCTCCTTTTGCTCGGTAACCTGGGCATCATAGTATTGTCCAACCAATAAAGGATTTTCGCCGTACTGAATGCGGTTTAAGTAACCATACAGAGTAAATGCATTATCTGGGTGCGAGTTATTTAAATCGGGGTTTGCGGTTGCCCTGATAGGAATATAGGCAAATGAGCCATAACCAAAATAAATGAACGCCAGGCATAACAATGCCAGGTTAAGCGTTGGCTTTTTTGCACGGATACTATATATAATACCCAATACAAGCGCGGCCACTATAATTAGCATAAAAAAGAAAGCCCCGCTGCCAAAGCCCATTCCCAGGCTATTTACAAAGAAAAGGTCAAAATAAGCAGCAAACTTAATGGTGTATCCCCTAACCCCATACTGTACCAGGCCCAGGATAACTATCCCGGTCAAAAACGCCAATATTCCGTTGCCTACATTGATATTTTTACTCCTGCGGAAAAAATAAACAATAGCCAAAGCTGGTATGGTTAATAAATTAAGCAGGTGGATACCTATTGATAAACCTATAACATAGGCAATAAAAACCAGCCATTTATCGGCGCCTTTTTCATCGGCGTGGGCGTCCCATTTTAAAATGGCCCAAAATACAATGGCTGTACATAGTGACGATAAAGCAAACACTATGGTTTCGACAGCCGAAAACCAGAAAGTATCGGTATATGTGAACGCCAATGCGCCAACCAGGCCGGCACCCATAATCAATATCAGGTTTGTTTGGCTAACTTCTTCATCGCGTTTGTTGAGCAACATTTTTTTTGCCAATGCGGTAATTGTCCAAAATAAAAACATAATGGTAGCCCCGCTTGCGATGGCCGAACCCATGTTTGTATACTTAGGTACTTTAGTAACATCGCCGAATGATAGTAGCGAAAATACCTTGCCCAACATGGCAAAAACAGGGTACCCAGGTTGGTGGGCTACCTGTAACCGGTAGGCGCATGAAATAAATTCACCGCAATCCCAAAAACTAACTGAGGGTTCTAATGTTAAAATGTAGGTAATTGAAGCTATAACAAAGCAAAGCCAGCCTAAAAGATTATTGATTTTTTTGTACTGCATTTATATAAATAGTAAGGATTTTTATCGCGCGGGCAAATATCACTATTTTTAAATGGTAATTAAAAAAAACAGTTTGCCTGTGCCAAATTTAACATTTATTAACTTTTTAGAACAGCCATATTCACACATCAAAACACGTTCTGCAAATCTATTACCAATGAAAATTTTTATCTTACCATAAATAATACTTATTTTGTTGCGATGCAAAAAATCTACCCATTTTTATCCATAAAATTATTTTTGTTAGCCGGAGTCATCCTGGTTTCGGTTCAAGGAGTTAAGGCGCAGTCAACTTATCTGCCAAACTCCTACCAGTTGTACCAAAAATTCAACGCCGATATTTATTCAACTAAAACTGCATTCCACAGTTCGTTACGCCCATTTTTGATAGATAGCCTTATCCAGCATAGTTATGATTCGGTGATGAATGTTGGCGTAAATCCCGACCGTAAAAGCTGGTTTACACGCAAACTATTAAATGAACACCTTTTTGAAGTTAACAGGCCTAACTATACTTTTTACGGGGATATTATTCTTGATTTAGACGTAAGTAAGGATTTTAACGCAAAAAGCGGCGGTCCGGCTCAAACATTTTCGTCGCAAGGGCAATTCGCAAATTTAACGGTAAATTCAAGTAATTATTTAAATACCCGGGGTTACCAGTTTGGCGGTACTGTTGGCAAAAACTTTTCTTTTTACACCAGCGGTTTTGAAAATGCTGCCAAATTCCCCACGTATTATAATACTGTTGTAAATGCCAATCAATTTATACCAGGCCAGGCTTATTTAAGGAATTACAAGGGCATAGCCAAAAACTCGGCAGATTGGTCGTATGTAACAGCAATTATATCTTATAATGTTACAAAAAACGTGAACGTTACCCTGGGCGAGGATAAAATGTTTATCGGGGATGGTTACCGGTCGTTGTTGTTATCAGATTATGCCGCCAATATGCCCTTGTTAAGGGTAACGGCCAATCTTGGTAAACATGTACAGTATATGGCTACCTGGGCTTATATTGAAGACGTGAAAGAAAAAAAATTCGATACGTTTGGAAGCAACCGCCGCAAATGGGCATTTTTTCATTACATCGATTGGAACGTGAGTAACCGGGTTTCGTTTGGTTTCTTTAACGCTCTTATTTCTCCGGAAGCAGATGCAACCGGCAACAGGCGCGGCTTTGATGCCAACATGATAAATCCAATTTTCTTCTCCAGTTCATTGGGGCCATCTCAGCAACCAAAAGACAATACTTTGGTTGGGTTTACAGCCAAATACAAAATCCTTGATAAAACCGCATTGTACGCCCAGTTATTGCTGGATAGGTTTAAAGCTGGTAGTTTTTTCTCGGGTAATAATGCAGATAATACCAATGGTGTTCAGGTGGGTATCCGCGGAGCCGATCTTTTTGCTGTTAAGCACTTTAACTACCTCTTTGAATTTAATACAGTTAAACCGTATACTTATCAAAGTGCCAACACCATAAGCAGCTACAATTTTTATGGCGATCCGTTAGCACATCCTTATGGTGCAAATTTCAGGGAAGCCCTGGGTATCCTAAACTACTCTTTTGGTAGGATTGATCTGCAAGGGCAGGTAAATTACGCCAAGTACGGTACCGATTCGCTCGCCGCCGGCAACAATGGCAAAATTGTGAATAAACCATTTGTACCAACGGCAACTACCACCACAACCGTTGGCCAGGGACTAAGCACCCAGCTTTACTATGCCGAAGGCACCATTTCATTTTTGATTAACCCTAAATATAACCTCCGTTTTGAATTAAGCGGTTTATACCGCCAGGAAAAAAGTGCTAAAGCAGATAACAAAACAACGATGCTTACCTTTGGACTGAGAAGCTCGTTCAGAAATCTATATCATGATTTTTAAATCACACCCCGGAGATTTTACAAAATTGATATTTTAATATTATTAAAAACGCGATGCTTAATTGTGTTGCGTTTTTTTGTGCCTTTTAATTGGCAAATGCGTCCAGCGCCACAGTAGGTTTTCCGGAGGTATCAAAAGCTCCTAAACCATAACCCTGCCAGCTGTTATAAGCTTCGGGTTCCCAATAAAAAACGCCTTTGCCGTTGCTGCCATTTACAGCTTTTACTTTGCTGATAATATCCAAAAGGAAAGCTTTAGATTCTGTCGGTGCGCCAGCTTCCATCCCTGCCTCAACCACCATAACCGGGGTTGAATACCGGGAAACCATATCGTTCATGTTGTTTAAACATTGCGAATCCAAATCGGCCCAGTTTGTTTTGGATGGGTATAAGGACATGCCAATGATATCCCACTGGGCTCCGTTGGCTTTCAACCCATCAAACATCCAGCGAAAAAGACCGTTATCATAACCGTTGGAGATGTGTACAATTACCTGGCTTGTTGGGCTCACTTCTTTAACTGCAGCATAACCGCTTTTGATTAGGGCTGCAAAATTGGCCATGTTTTTTGAGGCGCGGCCATCTTCCCAAAGCATGCCATCGTTAGTTTCGTTACCAACCTGTACCCATATCGGGGTTATACCATTATCTTTTAAGGTATTCATCACACTTTTGGTATAATCGTGCACCGTGGTGGTCAAAGTGGCAAAATCGAGTGCGGCCCAGGCGGCTGGTTTGGCCTGTTTGCCCGGATCGGCCCAGGTATCGCTGTAATGAAAATCAATCATAATATTAAAACCCTGGGCTTTGGCCCGCAACGCTTTAGCCACAAGGTCGGCAGTGTTGCAGTAGCCATTTGTTGGGTTAACCCAGGCACGTAGCCTTATGGCATTAAATCCGAGGCTTTTTAACAGTGCAAACAAATCCTGCTGCGCGCCCGATTTATCATAAAACTTGATACCCTTGGCTTCCATTTCGGTAACCCAGCTAACATCAGCACCCTTCGCGATGGTAACAGGCGGATCAACAACCGGGTCTGGCGTTTTATCGGTTTTACCTTTTGAGCACGAAAAATTAAGGAAGCTTAACAGCAAAATACCAGAGCACAAAATCTTCTTCATCTTAGTTATTATTATTAATAATCGGCAAACAAATGTAATGCTAAAAGCTGAAAGCCTAAGGCGGAAAGCTTTTAGCAGGCATCAAAAACAGAAAGCAGATATTGAAAATTCGGCTCACGCTAAATTCTCAATATCTGCTTCGGTAACGTTATTTCCTGGTTTTGGGCATTAAGCCTTCTGCTTTCAGCTCAAATTATAGTCTACCTGTTCTCGATGGAACCGTAACCGCAGATACATAGTTAAAACTTTGCGTTTGATCGCCTACCATGATCTTAAACTCCCCTGCTTCGGTTACGGTTTTGCTTATATCGTTTACAAAGGCGAGGTCTTTCGGGGTTATTTTAAATGATACAGTTTTTGTTTCGCCTGGTTTTAACGAGATTTTATCGTACGCCCTTAAACGTTTGGTATCCGGAGCAATGCTGGCATATTGCTGGCTGGTGTACAACAGCACCGATTCTTTACCCTCAACCTGCCCGGTGTTTTTAACATCAACCGTAACGGTTAAGGTTTCGTTATCCTTTAGCTCAGGCTTGCTGATATGCAGGTTATTGTAACTGAATGTGGTATAGCTTAAACCTGTGCCGAACTCGTATAATGGATTGTAACCATGTTTATCATCAGGGTTGCCGTTTTCCAGGTTTTTACGGTAATAGTTATTTAAAGCGTTAGGGAAACGCGGATAGGTTATCGGCAATTTACCCGATGGGTTCACATCGCCAAATAATATGCTTGCTATAGCATCGCCGCCTTCATTACCCGGTAAATAAGCCATCAGCGTAGCTGCCGAAAGTTTCTCTGCATCAGTAACAATCCTTGGGCGGCCTTCAGCCAATACCAATATTACTGGTTTACCTGTTTTTCCCAAGGCCTGTGCCAGTTGAATTTGAGCAGGAGGAAGATTCAGGTCTTCTATATTACCTACGTTTTCGGTATAGGATAATTCGCCAAGGCAAAGTACCACCACATCGGCTTTTTTAGCGGCATTAACAGCTTCGTCGATGTTTTGCAGGCTGTCGAAAGCAGCACCAGCTTCATAGCTAACGTTGTTTTTTCCTATTTTTTGCTGAATAGCTTCCAATATGGTGTTTTTATTAGCGGCAAACTTATCCGATTCATCACCTTGCCAGGTATAGCTCCATCCCCCGTCTAACGAACGCATAGTATTGGCCGTAGGGCCGGTTACCAGTACCTTCATGCTTTTTTTAAGTGGCAGCACGTTGCTGTTGTTTTTAAGCAATGTGATGGCCTCATTTGCAGCCTGCACGCTTGCCATACGGTACTCTTCCGATCCGAATTTCGGATAATCAGCAGGATTGCCAACCGGGCGTTCAAATAAGCCCAGTTCGTACTTAACTTTCAAAATACGGTGTACAGCTTCGTTAATACGGGCCATGGACACCTTGCCTTCCTTAACCAGCTCAACCAGGTAAGTAAAAAAAGTATAATCGTAAGGTACCATGCTCATATCAACACCGGCGTTAACCGCAATCATCACTGCATCCTTTTGGGTGGCAGCTATATGATGACGATCATGCAGGTATTGAATATCGCGCCAGTCTGTAACGGCTATGCCATCAAAATGCAGTTCGCCGCGCAATACATCGGTCAACAAATATTTGCTGGCATGTACGGGTACCCCATTAATTTCGCCCGAGTTGATCATTAATGTTTTGGCACCGGCCTTTACGGCTTCAGCAAACGAAGGCAAAAAGTATTCGCGCATATAACGGTCAGGGATCCAGGCCGGGGTACGGTCTTTACCGCTTAACGGAAAGCTATAGCCCAGGTAATGCTTCATACAGGCGGCTACATGGTATTTATCGCCTACATCATTACCCTGGTAACCTTTTATGATAGCTGCGCCCATGGTTTTCACCAGGTACGGATCTTCGCCAAAGGTTTCATAAATGCGTGGCCAAAGGGCCGATTTTCCCAAATCGAGCACCGGCGAATAATTCCATGGAATATAGCTGGCACGGGTTTCATAGGCAGTAATTTCACCTGCTTTATGGGCAATATCGCGGTTAAATGTGGCCGCCACAGCAATTTCCTGCGGAAACAGCGTGCTGCCTACGGTATAAGTTACACCATGTATGGCATCTATACCATAAATAACCGGAATTTTTAAACGGTCCTGGTCGGCGGCTTTTTGGATGGTCGATATTACATCATACCAATGCTCGCGGCTGTAGGCATGCCCGCTTACATTAAGGATAGAGCCTACATGATATTTCATGATGGCTTCTTTTAGCTTATCGGCATCTAGCTGATGATCGGCCACATTTGTTTTTGACACCACATCGGAGGTAACTTCGGTCATCTGACCTACTTTTTCTTCCAATGTCATTTTAGCTATCAGGGCATTTACCTTTGCATCGATAGCACTCACCACCGGCTTTTTTTGAGCCTGTACTGCCGGTGACATTACATTGAGCAAAAGTAAACTTGCTGCCGTTATGTAAATTTTTCGCATTTGTTGATTGATTTTATTTGAGAGGTTTCGAGTTAGTTGATTTCGTTTTTACGCTTAGCTGACTTTGCAAAGCTTCTATCGCGTTAGCAAGGTATGCCATTGGGGCATTCCAATTTATGGTAACTTCATTGGCTGCATAGGCCTGGGTATCGTCGATGTAAGCTTCGTCGGGCACTTTAGATGGCACTTTGATACCATCCTGCATGCCGGGGTTTGGCCCGCCCACCAACAATCCAGGTATCGGGTCAGTTACCCCATCGCTTGCAGATGGGCGGTGATGCGGGTGCATAGGCGTTTTAGTGCCATAACCTGTTACGTACGAGTATCCTGTAGCGTTTCTTCCCAGCAGATAATCCAGGTCGGTCAGCGCGTTATCCAGGTACTTTTTATCGTGCGATAACCGGTAAGCCTGTAATAGTAAAACCCCCTGGTTGGCCGCATCTGAGTTGCTGCCCCAGCCAAAATGCCGGGCAGATAGTGTCATCGAGGTTTGGTAAGCATTGTCATCCACACCTTTGATCAACCCGTCGGCGGTGTTTATTAATCTTTTTTTAATCTCGGGCAATTCAGGAATGGCTGCGTTGTTTTTAAGCAGCGTATAATAGCCCAGTAGCTTCACCTGGCCCCAGGCCGGTACAGGCATTTTATCATCGGGCAACAGGCTGATATTTTTCAGGAAACCAGCATCACGGGTGCTAACAAACAATTCGGATGCTGCCCAGATAAATTCATCGGTAAAATTGTTATCGCCATAACCGCCGGTGGTTACAGCCGGACTAAACTTGTTATTATTCTCATCCTGCCGGTAAGCAACATTTGGATTATTAGCGGCCCATTGCCAGGCTTTTTTTGCTGCGATGAGGCATGAATCGGCCAGGCCCGGTGTTTGTTGCGGAAATCGCTTAAAAGTTCTTGAGGCCTGTGCCATAACCGCAGCAAAATCAAGAGCTGCGGCCGTACCTTTTTGCACTACATACCGGGGCGTGGAATCTTTATCCGGCATTTCAAACTTATCAAATACTGCATTGGTTAATTTATGATACACACCGCCATCGTTAGGATCCTGCATGGTAAGAATCCACCGCAAGTTCCAGAGCACTTCGTTCAGCAGGTCGGGCACGCCATTACCGCTTTCGGGTATATTAAGCTTAACGGTTTTCATATAGGCAGGATAATCCTCGTATAACGAAAGTAAGGTACTTGTGCTGATGCCGCTGTTTACCACGTATTTGTTATAGTCGCCGGCATCGTACCAACCACGGGGCGATGAGATAATGGTACCGGCCGGCCGTTTATCGCTTGCGGCCGAAGGATGCACCAATACCTTATCATCAGGGTGCCCCTCTGCCCTGCTCCATTTACCGGCATACTTTACCGGCAGCGCAGTTGATGCCCGCATAAAGTAATAGGCTTTGATAACCCCTTTAGCTACGTTTTGGTGAACATTACCTGCTATTTTAAATGGATAAGAATTTCCTGCGCCGGTTACAGTCAACACGTACTCGCCCGGTTTATTAAAACTGCTAAAATCTGCTATATATGTGGTTTTGCCCGCGAACGACGGGTTTACAGACGGTGTTAAAATCCCCCTGAATACAGTACGTTTATTTAACGCGCGAATGTTAAATGAACGGCCATCGCCGCTTAAAACTATTGCCTTTTTAGGGCCATTTGGATAAAAGCCAATTTGGTTTAACCTGATTGGATTTGACGAAGTATCTTTAATTTGAGCAACCCCTAATTGAACAATCAACAGCAATAAAAATATACCTGTTAATCTGCCTGCTAAAACTTTAACTTTATTTGAATTTATACTCATTATGCTACACTCTTTACCTGTTTTTTATTAGATAAAAACCGGAATTTAAATATAGGTGTACAACTTACAATAAGTATAATACTATTATTGCCAATTAGCCTGAAATTATAATACTAAAAAGACACTTTTATGTTGAGTAACCAGCGGTAAGACTTGAATAAAAAAAGGCCTGCCACAGTACGGCAAGCCTTGTAATAATATCGTTTAGGATTTAACCTTTTACAGCGAAAATATTTTATAAGCTAATGAAAGACTAAAGATGCTAACGCGGGTATGTGAATAACCGGGGCCATAACCGATTTTATTTAAACCGCCTTCATACCTTAAATCAACCGAAAAATCTTTAATATCTACACCGGCGCCAAGCTGGATGCCGTAATTAGCATCTTTATAGTTTAATTTTGTTATTTCACTACTCGCTCCGCTAAAACTCTGATCTTTATTAATAGTAAAAGAAAGAACAGGGCCGCCATAAAAACGTCCGCCTAAACCAAATGCGCCTATTTTTGTACCTATAAGCAAGGGCACGTCCAAACTCGTAAACTTAGCCTTGTTCTCATTTCCTGCATCGTCCTTAATGGTCAGGTTTTTTGCTGTGGCATATAATTCCGGTTGAAAATTAAAGCCAAGTGCGCCGAACCGTGCCCAAACGCCACCTAAATAACCGGCTTGCGAGCTGTTGTCATATTTTCCGTTTGCAGGAAATGCCGAAAAGTTTAATCCGGCTTTAGCGCCAAATGAAAAGCTTGGTATCACCTGGGCAGATGCAAAGCCTATAGATAACAGGCAGATACTAAATGTAAGTAAGAATGTTTTTTTCATTTTCAAAGGGTTATGATTTGTCGATAAATTTATGAAAATTATTTAGAAGTAATTAAAAAGTAGATTATCGGCACAGGGCTGACGCATAAGAAACGTTAAAAACGGGAGGTGTTGCCAACAAAATGTTGATAAAGAGGTGATAAGTTTAAGGGTTGCGGTTGTCAAAAAGGCTTTCAAGTTTTTTTCTTTGTAAAAAAGAATATGCCCACATCCCTTCACGATCATTTCAGATGGATACCCGATCCACGCACGGGCAATAATAAGAAGCATAATTTACTGGAAGTAATCATTTTATCGGTCTTGGCAGTGTTATGTGGTGCTG